>CAYQAE010000053.1:0-13227 GCA_964415445.1 uncultured archaeon
TAAATAAGTATATTTATTTCCATCTTGATCTACTCCTTTTATAAGAGGGCCACTATGTGCAGAATTATGAAATAATTCTAAAACAGTAATCTGACTACCTAATTTAGCATGCTTAATATCGGCTCTATATTTATGCGATGGTGCCTTATATGTAAGTGCTCCTTTTCCAATCCTTCTAACTCGTGGTCTTCTACCCATCTATAACATCCCTAATTTTGTAGCTAATGATTCTGCACTTCCTTCTTCTTTTAACCTAACTATTGCTTTTTTTTGACCCTTTAGAGTAATTAAAGTATTAATTTTACTTATTTCAACACCATATAATTTCTTTAGAGCACCTTTAATATCATTTTTATTAGCCCTACGATTAACGATAAATGAAACTTTATTTTGCTCTTCTACATCTTTCATTACTTTTTCTGTCATCAAAGGATATTGAATTATATTATAAGGATTCATCTAAATCACCCACATATCTCATCTAATTTTTTTAATGCTGATTCAGTCCAGATCGTAAATCTTCCAGCATCACTACCTGGTGCTAAAAGTTCAGTTGATAGATTATTTACATGGCATATGTCAACTCCTGCTATATTTCTAGCTGCTTTATAAATGCCCCCATCTTCTGAAATGACTATTAATGGTCCCTTAGGTCTTCTATATTTTCTTCCTCTCATTTTACCTCTACCTGCCTTTATACGCCTATTATTCTTGGATTTTAATATTTCTTCATCTAAACCAAAACTTTTGAAACATTCAAGCATTTCTTGACATTTTTTGATCTTTTGAACTTTATCTTCCAAAATTAAAGGTATTTGAGGAACATTATTAATGATATGATTTCTTCTTCGAATAAGCATAGAATTTTTTGTAGAAGCAATTGCAGACATTAAAGCTAGTTTTCGTTCTTTTTTATTTATCTTTTTCTTATACTTCTTTTCAACTTTTGGAGGATGAGCTCTTCGGCCAGTAACAGTATTAGGTGCAAATGCACCATGATAACGCATAGGACCACCATCAATAACTCGAGGAGTTCTTGCTATACCTCTGTTTTTTCCAGCATAACGAGCAGAAGTTCTCTTGCCTGCCAAAGCATTAGGTGCCCATGGTTGTATACGTGCACTTCTTGAAGCATTTACAGCTCTCTTTATTAAATCAGGGCGATATTCTGCATTAAATGCTTTAGGAAGTTCTATTTCCTTTTTTTTGGAACCATCGACTTTATATGAAAATACCATAATAATTAAGCACCTTGTTTTGATTTTAAACTAATATAAGATATATTTGGTTTTGACATAGGATATTTAGAACGTAATGCCGGTCTCAGACGAATAACTCTTTTTCTTGCCCCAGGGATTGATCCCAAAACTAGCGCATATTCGCCTCTAATTATACCATACCCTAAAAATCCGCCTTTAGGTGTTATCTCAATTCCTTCAGAACCTGTTTTTAAGATACGCTTATTATATTCAGTCCTCTGATGATATCCCATCTGTCCAGTATTTGGAACAGACCACATAATCTCATGAGGAGTCCAAGGCCCTACACAACCCACATGCCTTTTCGATTGTCTTGTTTTACGATTTTGAATCATTATACCCCATCTTTTCACAAAACCCTGTCTTCCTTTACCTTTTGTGATGGAAGAAACATCTATATATTCTCCTTCTGAAAAAACATCTTTTATTGAAATTTCTTTACCTAATTTTTCTTTTGCATAATCTAGCTGATCCTCAACAATCTCTCCACCGACTGAATATTCCATTACATCTGGTTTCTTTTTAATCTTAGCAAATCTTGGTTGAGTTGACACCAATACTCTTATCTGAAATTCTCCGTCTTCTTTAATTATTTTTTCAATTTTTTCAAGGTTTTCTTTATGTTCAAAATCCTTAGGCAATGTTAATTTTCTAGATAGATCTTCAGAGATATTTTTAGTCCATGCTTCTGCAACTATTTCTTTTCTCCTTTTTTCAAATTTATATAATCTTATAGCTAAAACATTCATTGGAGGCGTATCTAATACAGTTACAACTTTAGATATACCTTCATTTGAAGAAGCAACATTAGGACGATCATCTAGCATCATGACATGAGTATTACCTGCTTTGTAAGCTGAAAATCCCAATATTCTCTTTTTGTTATCACTAAAGTTAGCCCTAAGTTTAGGGTATGAACTTTTAGCCCTTTTTCGGGGGCTAAATCCTAGCGAACCTCTTTTGGGATTATGTGGCATCTGCATCACTATTTTAATAATACAATTAATCTTATTTTAATTACTTAAAGCTTCGTGAAATTTCAATACCCAATAAAACATATATTCAATGACTTTAGTCGTTTTATCGGTCCTGATAGAGTTAATACTCGAAAAAGAACCCAGTTTGTTATGTTTATAAACCTTTCCTATAACTGAAAAAAACAGTATTTTAGAGCTTATACCTATTTAATTTGGATTTTAATAGATTATAAATAGTTTTAATGGAATTTAAGAATTATAAAAAATTATTATCTAAATTAACGAATTTTTTCCCACTTATTAAGTTCCAAAACTTTTGAAAGTGTAGATCCTCTTTTTATCTCTTCTCTTATCCTATTTTCTCTCTCTAAAACATCTAAAGACCTATTTGCTATTTCTTTGGCTCTTTTTTTAGGAACCACAACCACCCCATCTTTATCACCTACAACATAATCTCCTGAAGACACATCTATACCTCCACAGATTATATCTGAATTTATTTCACCAAAACCTTTAGGTTCTCCTGCTTTGGGTGTGATAAATCTAGCAAATATTGAAAAATTTATTTTTTTAATATCTTCAACATCTCGCACCCCACCATCTATAACAACCCCTCTCACTTTCTTTTGGATACAACTGTTAGTTGCTAGTTCCCCCCACACAGCTATTTCTTTTCCCTGTGCATTGATCACTATTACACTTTCATCAGTGGCAAAATCTATGGCTTCTACTGCTTTTGCCCAATCACCGGCCATAGTATTTACAGTGACAGCCTTACCAACCATTTTTGAAAAATTTGATATAGGATGTATTTTTTCCATAGTATTTGTCCGATGCATAGCATCGGAAATGTTTGCAGTAGATACTTTCTCAAAAACATCAAATAAATCCTTCTCATGATACTTCTTATATAAATCTGTTTTTATTATCTTTTTTTCATCTATAGCTTTTCTTAAAATCTTTGTAGCCCCACAACAATCTTTCGATTTAGTAATTGCACCGCCTACAATAATAATATCAGCACCTGCTTCATATACAGATAGAACTGTTTCAGAATTAATACCACCAGCTGCAGCTATCGGTATTGCTATATCTCCTTTAATGGCTTTAACATAATCTAGAGGCGATTTCCCATCCATCTGTTCATCTATTCCCACATGAATACAAATATAATCTACACCTAATTTTTCTAATTCCCTAGCTCTTTTTAATTTGTTTTCAACAGTTATCAGATCTACCATAATTTCAGATCCATATTTTCGACCTGCTCGGATTGCCTCTTCTATGGTTATATCATCTGAACAACCTAAAATAATTACAATATCTGCACCAGATTTAGATGCAATCTCCACCTCAAATTTACCTGTATCAATTGTTTTCATATCTGCAACTATTTTTTTTGAAGGATATTTTCTTTTAAATTCACGCACTGCTTTCATTCCTTCGCTTTTGATTAAAGGTGTCCCTACCTCAATCCAATCAATTCCTCCTTCTACACTTTCATCTGCTATTTTTTTTGCACGCCCCAAATTATCAATATCTAGGGCAACTTGTAATATAGCTATTTTGAAAACCCCCTTTTGATGATTATATCCAATAATTTATTTGAAAATTCAAGTTTATTACATAAAGAAATTTCATTTTTGTTTTTTTTAGAATCCAAAACAAAAGCAGAATTATTATCTGATCTAAATCCGGAATTAGATAAAGATACATCATTTGCCACTATCAAATCCATATCAGATTCAATTAATGAATTATATGCATGTGAAAATAACTTATTAGATTTATATTCTGCTTTAAATCCTACAATTTTAATATTTGGATATTTTTTCTTTACCTCAGAAATTATTTTTTTTGTAGGTATCAATTTGAGTAAATGTTCTTTTTTTGAATCTAATTTTGAATCCTTATGTTCTCTAACTTCAAAATCAGAAACTGCAGCTGCAGATATGAAAAAATCATATCCACTTTTTAATTGTTCAAAGACAGTTTCATACATTTCATCGTAAGTCTCAACTTTAGATACATCTAAACACTTAGGTATGTATTCTGAAGTATCACCGCAAATAAATTTAACTTTAGCTCCTCTAAAATATAAAGCCTTAGATAAAGCTATTCCCATTTTAGCTGAACTTGGATTAGTAATATATCGAATTTGATCAATTTTTACTTTTGTTGGGCCACCTGTAACTAATACTTTTTTTTCACCAAAATCTTTTTTACAAATATTCGATATACTAAAATCAACAATATCACTTATTTTAGGCAATTTTGCCTTTTTATCTTCAATTGTAGGGGATAAAAACATACAACCTACTTTTTTTAATTTAGTTATGTTTTTTTGAATTATTGAATTATTATACATAGAAAGATGCATGGCAGGGACAATTGCAATAGGGATATTTGAACCTAATGCAGTTGAAATTATATTTGTCACTGGTGTGTCTTCAACACCGTTTGCTGCTTTGCTTATTGTATTTGAAGTTGCAGGACAAACTAAAATTAAATCATAATTTTTATCATGATCTCCAGCTATCCCAATATGCTCTACTAAACCAGATATTTTTGTAATAACTTTCTTACCTGTGGCATATTCCATACAATAGGGATGAATTATTTCTCTAGCTCCTTCTGTCATCACCGCTTTTACATCCGCTCCATGCCTTATAAGTTTTCTTGATATATCTAAAGATTTTATTGCTGAAATACTTCCTGTGATACATAAAGCTATTTTTTTATTTATCAATAAATTTGATTTAGATGCATAGATGCTTTCTGTGGGCGAATAATTCATACGTTTATTTAGAAATTGGTTATTTTATATAATTTTAGGTTAAACTATATACTAGCATATGTAATCTACATGTTCTATATAGATGAAAATTATGTGGAGAAGAAAATTACAAGAACAAGGAAGAGTAAGTCTATCAATATCCCTACCTAAAGAATGGACTAAAGAGTTTAATTTAAAAAAAGGAGATGAAATAGTCTTAAATGAAGACATTCAAGGAAATTTAATTGTTAATTCATCAAAAAAAACAAAAGATATGAAAAGAAAAATTCATCTTCCCAAAAAAATACCAAATTTACGTAGTGAAATCCTATCGTATTACCTACACGGAGTTAGAGAAATTAAAATATCTGATACTAAAAAAATAGACTCTTATATTCGAATAAAAATAAAAAAAATGATCTCATCCCTGATCGGTTTTGAGATCATGGATGACTCATCAAACGAAATATTAGTCAAAGATATGCTAAATTATTCTCAAATGTC
Organism: uncultured archaeon; assembly: GCA_964415445.1. GTDB lineage: Archaea > CAYQAE01 > CAYQAE01 > CAYQAE01 > CAYQAE01 > CAYQAE01. The sequence continues at coordinate 5,517 of CAYQAE010000053.1, forward strand.
TATTAAAGATTTATTAAAGCGTATCCTGCGAATATTAATTTCTATGTATGAAGATACTTATGAAGCAATTATAAAAAAAGATATCTCCTTATCTGAGGGGATAGTGGAGAGAGATAACGAAGTAAACAATTTATATCTTCTCACAATTAAATGTATAAGAAGTGCCCTCGCTTTTAGAACTTTTGAAGATATTAATATGGATTATATTGAATATTTAGATCATATTATAGTTTCAAGAGATTTAGAGAGAATAGGAGACTGTATAAAATATATTAATGAATTTATAGTAGATTCAAAAATAGAATTTAACTCAGAAAATACTAAATTATTTAAAGAAGTATATTTAGAAGTAAAAAAAATATTTAAACAGTCATTAGATGCTTTTTTTGAAAAAAATATAGATAGAGCAATAAACATAACAAAAAATAGCAAAAAAACAGAACAAAAACTTCAAAATTTAAGCAAAAATATTTTCAAATCTGAAAAAAATCCTCAAGTCATAAATATTGCAAATAATTTTTCAAAAATCTTTGAATATACAATAGATATAGCTCAGATGGTGAAAAAAGAATGAAAGAAAATGTCTACAAAATTCGTGAATTTGAAACTACTAAACTAGCCCAAAAATATAAAACCCCATTATTTGTAATGGATTTAAAAAAAATAAAAGATAATTACAAAAGATATGAAAAATCAATATCTAAAGAATATTCTAATTCTATGATCTGCTATGCATATAAAGCAAACACTCTTTTGAAAATATGTAACTTTCTAAAAAATTTAGGTGCTGGTGCAGAGTTAGTATCATATGGCGAACTCTATATTGCTCAAAAAATCGGATTAGATCCTAAAAAAATGATATTTAATGGAGTTAACAAAACAGAAGAAGAAATTACAAAATGTGCAGATCTAGGAGTATATATGTCTGTTGCAGACTCAATTGATGAGATTAATTTCTCTGAAGATATTCTAAATAAAGAAGATAAAAATCTAAATTTAGGAATTAGAGTAAATCCAGAAATTAACACAAATACCCACAAATTTATAGCTACAGGAGAAAAAGATACAAAATTTGGTATAGACTATAATGATGCCCTAGATGCATTTGAGATAGCAAATGAAAAAGATCACTTTAATTTACGAGGTATTCATTTTCATATAGGTTCACAAATTGAATCATTAGATCCATTTGACATTGCATTAGATAAAATGTTAGATTTGTATTCAAAAATCGAGGATAGAGGTATAAAATTAGATACTTTTGATGTAGGTGGAGGTTTAGGAGTTAAAAAAGGAGACAATAAGGTTCCAAAAATTGAAGAGTATACTTCTTTAGTTACTCAAAAAGTTAAAGATAGAGGAATTGATGCAAAACTTGTCTTTGAACCAGGAAGAAGATTAGTTAACAACAGCGGCTATGCTATTTTGTCTGTAGGTGTAACAAAAAAGAGATGGATTATGACAGATGGTGGAGCTAATTTATTTATTCGTCCAGCTTATCTTAATTGGTATCACAAAATGATTGTGGCAAATAGATTAAATGAAGATCCTAAAAAAACCTACAATATTGCAGGACCTCTGTGTTTTAGTGGAGATATTATAGCCAAAAATAGAAAATTACCAAAAGTTAGACGAGGAGACATTATTTTAGTTAAAAATTGTGGGGCATATACTCTAGCTATGGCAGATAACTATAATTCCCGACTCAAGCCCAATGTTATAGCAATAGATGATAAAGTAGAATTGATCAAAGAAGAAGAGAGATATGATGATTTAATTAGACATGAGGTAAATTGGAATGGCTAAAGCTTTTGTTGGAGCACACATTAGCGGTTTTTTTGCACCTATTTATTATTATGAAGATACCCAAAAGACGGGCTCAATTGGAGGTGGAATAAATTTAGAAGATGGAGTTACCACTTCAGTTGATGCAAAAGAAGGAGATGGAAAAATTGAAATATTCTTTAACAAAGAAAAAATGGATCTTGAAATCATAAAAGAAGCAGCATATCTAATTTTGCCCAGAGAATATTATGATATTAAAGTAAAATTTGAATCTGAATTTGAATTAGAAGAAGGATTTGGAATAAGTGGAGCTTTGGTGCTTGGATTTTTGATGGCAATTAATAAAGAATTGAAATTAGACCACAACTACATAGATCTTGTTAAATTTGCACACCACATTGAAGTTACAAACAAAACGGGATTAGGAGATATTATAGGTCAATATCATGGCGGTATGACAATAAGAGAAGTTGCTGGAACTTTTGGAATTGATAGTTGTACTAAAATAAATATAGATGAATTCTACAAAGTACTTTGGTGTAGCTTTGGAAAAATAAGTACCAAAGAACTCCTAAATAATAGAGAAAAAATAAATTTAGTACACAAAGAAGGGATTAAAGCATTAAATAACCTTATAAAGAATAAAACTCCTCACAATTTTATGAAAGTATCAAAACAATTTGCAAAAAATACCAAATTAACAAATGAAAGAATAAAAGCTATTGATGAATCTGTAGATATTGATGTATCCCAAGTTATGCTTGGAAATACTGCTTTTGCTTTGGTTAGGGAAGAAGAAATTGAAAAAAATTTAGCTAAATTAAATAAATTCGGAGATTTTAAAATTTCAGATATAAGCACAGGTGGTGCAAAAATTGTCTGATTTTTTGTTTTTTTATTTAGTAAAAACTAACAAATTCATATATAAAGGATTACATGACCATAGAAAAAAATGACATATTATGTTCCACGCTCGTGGAAATATTTATAAATAAAACCTAATATATGTATAGATATGAAAGAAGCTATCAAAAAATGGAACTTTTTTTGGAAAGATTCTACTCTGTTAGAGAAAGTAATAGGAGTAGAAAGAAATATTTTAGAAGAAATGATCTTAAAACTTGAAACTAGACATATTAAAGATATAATTGGAGTACGTAGAAGCGGAAAAACGGTTTTAATGTATCAAATTATAAATAAACTCTTAAAAAAAGGTATAAAAACCAAGAGAATACTATATCTCAATTTTGATGACCCTGAATTTTTTGATATCAAGGAGACCATAAAAAATGCATTGCAAATCAATCCAGATATAAAATATGTTTTTTTAGATGAAATACAAAATATAGACGCCTGGGAGAGAATAATAAGAGTATATTATGATAGAAATAAATTTGAGCAGATTTTTGTATCAGGATCCTCTGCTTCACTAATTTCAAGAGATGTAGGAAAAACACTAACTGGAAGACACATGACTACTTCAATGCTACCTTTTTCATTTAAGGAATTTCTCAAATATCACAAAGTTAACCACTTAATTTCAGATCAAGAAAAAATTATTCACTGTCTTGAAATCTATCTGAATCAAGGTGGTTTTCCTGAAATTTTGGACAAAAGTGAATTTATTGCTAAAACAATTTTAGTTGATCTATATAATGATATACTTTCGAGAGATATTGTTTCGCGCTTTGATGCAGAGATAGAAATTGTTCAAAAAATAGGATATTATTTAATGACGAATTTATGTTCAATTTTTTCATATAATAGTATTGCTAGAGCTCTAAATTTACATTATAATACAGTAAAAAAATATATTCCTTATTTTGAAGAAGTTTTCCTTGTATTTTGTACACCTTTTTTTTCATGGAAAGTTAAAAGTCATTTTAAGAAAAATAAGAAATGTTATTTAGTAGACAATGGCCTTAGAAATGCTGTTTCATTTAAATTTTCAAAAGATTTAGGCAAATTAGCTGAAAATGTAGTTTTAGTTGAATTAAAAAGAAGAAAAAATGATGTTTATTTTTGGAAAGGCAAAAAAGAAGTAGATCTTGTAGTAAGAGAAGAAAATAAATTGACCGCTATAAATGTTAGTTATACTGATAAAATCCCAAAAAGAGAGCATGAAGGACTTTTAGAATTCAAAAAAGAATATAAAAATGCAAATTTAATATTGATAACTAAAGAAATAGAAAAAGAAGAAAATAATATTAATTACATTCCACTTTGGAAGTGGCTTACAAATTAAAAGGTGCAAAAATTGTCTGAAGTTCCAAATTCACATCCTAGAAAATTATCACTAGATACACGTGAAAAATTAGTTGAAGGATACAAAAAAGGATTAGTAGCAGAAGCAGGTTTAATTGCACATGGTAGAGGAGAAGCGTTTGATTATTTAATAGATGAAACAACTCAAGATTTTGCAAAGGAAGCTACATATGCAGCTTGTTCAGCTTTAATTTTAGCAGATCGCCCTATAATTTCATGCAACGGAAATGTAGCTGCATTAGTTTCCGAAGATATAATTCATCTAACAGATTTAATTAATGCCAAAATTGAAGTAAATCTTTTTTATAAGACTCAAAAACGAATGGAAAAGATAATCTCTTTTTTAAAAGAAAAAGGTGCAAAAGAAGTTTTGGGAGCTAAAGTAGAAAAAAAAATATCAGGATTATCTAGCAAAAGATCAGAAGTTTCAAAAGAAGGTATTTATAAATCAGACGTAGTTTTAGTCCCTCTAGAAGATGGTGATAGAACTGAAGCATTGAAAAAATCAGGAAAAAAAGTTATCACGATTGATCTAAATCCTCTATCTCGTACTGCCCAATATGCAGATATTACAATTGTTGATAATATCACAAGAGCAATTCCATTTATGATCAAAATTATAACTGAAAATAAAACTTCCAAAAAGAACTTGAAAGAAATATTTGATAGTTATAACAATAAAAAAATTTTACAAAGAGCAATTGAGAAAATAAAAAATTCAACTTAAAATAATTTGAATCAATTTAATAGCATATTGAAATTTTATGACCTTTTAAAAAATCAAGAAAAATTGTTTTTTAAATTATAACTTAATTTAGAAATTATCATAAAATATTAAATGTTTTAGATATACAAAGAAATTATTATGTATATTATTGATGTTTTTCTTGTAATTATTTCTCTTTTGTTAATATCTATTGCTCTTTTAACTGCACTTACCTCATACGAATTTTATAAGCTAGATTATCAACAATTTAAATATTATATTATAGGACTTCCTTTTTATTTGATAGCTGTTCTATCATTTCTTATCCAATATATTGTACTACCACCGCTTACTAAAACTGAAAATGCTATATGTGGATCCATAGTAAGGGTCACTTCTCTAATAGGTCTTTTATTTTTTATAATAAATACACAAAGGCTGGCAAAAATAGAAAATCCAAACTTTCATGAAGAAAAAAAATTACATTCAATATTTCCATTCCTTGTTATAGCCACCTGTCTATTTAGTATTGCATATTTACCTACATTATATATTTCTAAAGATATTTATAACATACTAAGTGTAATTTCTTTAATATTGTTTATCACATTAGTATTTTTGGCTGCTGTTTTATTTTTTCATATGATAGAAATATTCAATCCTCCACTTGATGGTATTATTCTACACAATGTTATTGCCATTATAATGTTTTTTGTGGCAGGGATAGCTATTATACAGATTTTAGAGCCATTAGAAACAAATGGAGAAGGTTTTAGAGATATAAGTAATTTTAGAGCAAGTATAGCAACATTTGCATTAGCAATTGGCTCTGCTATGTTTTTAATATGCTTTAAGTGCGTAGACAGACTTCGAAAAGCTTTATACAGTTAAAAGCTATTTAGACCCTTTTAAAATAAAATCGCCTTTTTGAACATCTAAATGAGAGGCAACTAAATCACATTTTGCCATAAGAAGAAAGAAATAATTTTGTTCACTTAACGCTTCAAAATTCCCTTGACCTTTTGAAATTACTATATCAGCCTTGTTCATTTTATCTATAAATTCTTTTGAATTACGCATTGGACCTGTGGTCTCATCACCATTACTTACTTTTTCAAATTCTAAATTTTTAATATCAGTTAAACCTACATATTTTGCATCCTCATATGTTACATCATTAATAATAGGTCCACCTTTTAGAACAACTGTAATTTTAATATCAGGATATTTATTTTGAATCTCTTCAATTAAAATTTTATCAAATACAATTTCTCCACTATTATCTAGAAGATAATAAACTGTCTTTGCAGAATTTAATTTATCAATAAATTTATCATAATCATCAATTGCAAAATCAGACTTTAAAACTCGATTTATAGTCTCTTCTAAATTAAATTTATGATCAACTCCAAAATCCACAATATTTCCAGCTGTGGCTAATTTTATTGCAGTATGAATTGGATCATCTGATTGATCTACAATTTTTTTATATTTGTCATATTCACTCAAAGCTATATCATTATACTCTTTTTTTATATCAAAGTAGGGGTCATCACATTTTGTAATTTTTCGAATATTTTTATGGACTTGATCTGCAATTGTAGGTGGGGGATCATCTAAGGAAGCACATTCTAATATGGATAATGTTTTTTTCAATACTCTAAACTGAACTTTTTCATCATCTGTAATAGATCTTGTAGTCTTTAGAGTTTGTTTCAAAAGACATGGAAAACAATCTAAATTAGTTTTCATAATGTATAAAGCAGTTTTTTTATAAGCTTAAATATCCTTTGAATCATCAAAAATAAAGTAGTAAGATTAAAATGTCGCCACATACCGCACAAGAATACGATAAATTAACAAAAGATCGAGAATTTAAACAAAAAATCTATCAAGAAATTATAAACGAAGTTAATGATTTAAAATCTAAAAAAATACTTGATTTAGCTACCGGTACTGGACATCTAGCTGAGAAGATAGATATAGATACTTTTTTTGGAATTGATATCGACCTAGACAGAATTGAGCTAGCTAATAAAAAGCAACTAAACGCTAACTTCATCTATGCAAATGCAGAACATATGCCTTTTAGATCTGAAAATATTGATTTAGTTGCAGCTATTATGTGTGTCCATCATATCTTAAATCCATATAAAGTATTTTCAGAAGTAAGTAGAGTATTGAAGAAAAATTCAAAATTTATGATATTTGATATTTTAGGTTCAGATAACAAAAAATTGAATGAAAAACTAAAAGAAGCAATTTATAAAAATACAAATGAAGAAAAACCATATAGTAGAGATGATATTCATAAATTTATAGAACTTGCAAATTTAAAAATAGCTCATCAAGATATTTGGGAAATAAATATTGAAAATATGGAATCTGAATCTTTTGTCAAAAAATTTGAAGAAGGATATAATTTAATTTCAGATAAAAATTTACAAAAAATCTTTGAACAAGAATTCTTCAAAAGAGAAAATGGTAATTATACTGGAAAACTAAAATTCATAAATTTAGTAGCAGAAAAAGAATCAATCTAAATCTTTGCAAATCTCTCCATTGGGAAGCATATTATCTGGATGAGAAATACCTTTTTCCTCTAATTGATATCTAACACAATCTTTATTTGAGATAAAACAATAATTTTCAACCCACTTTTTATCTAATTTACCTCTCTCATAATAATACTTCATAGGACAAACCGGATACCACTTGCATTTTTTAGACAAATTAACACAACATTTTATTCTTATAAATATAGTAGCATAATACTTCGTAAGATACTACTACTTTTTCAACATCCTAATGCTTCCTGGAATTTAAGTCAAAATTCCAAAAAAGAATAATAATGCTACAATTGTTGACTTATAAGAATTTAAAACTAATAAAATTAGTCCCCCAATCGCAGCTCCTATTATAAATTTTCCATACATATGTAGAATAAACATTTTA
>CAYQAE010000054.1:0-3855 GCA_964415445.1 uncultured archaeon
AAAATGCTTCTTTGGCACCAGTACATACTATAGTTAAGTCTGGAAGTTTGCCTTCATTAATTTCAAGAATTTTAGATCTTAGATCTTCTTTTGCATTAATTGCAAAATTGGCTCCAAATTCTTTAGCTATTTCTAATCTTCTTTCATTGATATCTACTGCTATTATTTTCCCTGCCGCTTGTGCACGTGCAAGTTTTAGATGCAAAAGTCCTGAAATTCCTACACCGATTATAAGTACAGTTTGAGTAGGTTTAATATTTGCCATTCTTTGTCCTCTTATTGCACAGGCGAGTGGTTCAATTAAAGTACCTTCTTCATAAGACATGTTTTTAGGTAGTAAAAAAATGCCTCGATCTACATTAATTAGAGGTATTCTTATATATTCTGAAAATCCACCTGGATCAAAATTAGTGCTATGTAGAGTGTCACATGCAGTGTGATGGCCATTTAGACAATAGTGGCAAGTGTTACATGGTACGTGGTGTGAGACAAAAACTCGATCTCCTATTTTATATTTATCCACATTTTTGCCTACTTCTACTATCTCACCTGTCATTTCATGGCCTAAAACTAGAGGTGCTTTTTTGATTCGATACCACTCCATGACATCGCTACCACAAATACCGCAAGCGATAGATTTTACTAATATTTCATTGGGTCCTATTTTTGGCTTAGAAACTTCCTCGATTCTTACATCTTTATTATTATAATATTTTGCTACATGCACAAAAATAACCCCTCTAAATAGAAAAAAATGAATTATTTGTTTTTTTCAAATATTTTTTGAGCTTCTTCTACTTTGGCATTTTCATGAACTATTGCTCTTATTGCTTTAATCATTGCAACTGGATGAGGATTCTGCCATACATTTCTTCCAAAATCTACGCCTGAGGCACCTTTTTGAATTGCATCATATGCAATTTCAAATACTTGAGTTTCAGTATCCATCTTAGGTCCTCCTGCAATTACTATTGGAATGGGACATCCATTTACTACTTTTTCAAAGTTTTCACAATAATACGTCTTTACAAAATGTGCACCTAATTCTGCTGCAATACGGCAACATAGAGATAGAAAACGTGCATCTCTTTTGCCTAATTCTTTGCCTACCGCTGTAACTGCTAGCACTGGTATTCCATATTTTTCACCCATATCTACTAATTTTGCAAGATTGGCAAGTGTTTGATGTTCATGTTTTGCGCCTACATAAATAGATAGAGCCATTGCACTTACATTCATCCTAATTGCATCTTCTATTGACATTGTTATAGTTTCATTGGACAAATCTTCTCCAACAACACTGTTTCCGCCCGAAACCCTCATAACAAGCGGAATATCTATAGCTGACTCTATGCAGTTTCTTACTGTCCCTCTTGTGGGCATAAGGGCATCTGCATAAGGCAAAAGTGGATCAATAGTTTTTTTTGGATCTTCTAGTTTAGATATAGGCCCCAAAAAATATCCATGATCGACTGCTAGCATTACAGTTTTTTTTGTATCTGGTTTAATTATTCTTGATAATCTATTTTTCATTCCCCAACTCATATTAATCCCTCTTTTATTTAGGTCTTACAATTAAATATCCTTTATCTTGCAACCAATGATGAAATTCCCATGTAGTGTGTTTGCAATTAGTACTACATATCTTTCTAATTCTTTGATATTCTTCTGAACCTTCTTTTTGTTTATCTAAATCCATCTGAATTGGACATTTAACATCTTTACAGTATTCTCTTCGTTTATAGTCTACATATCCTTCAATTGGCATGTTAAGTGCACAGATTTATAGATATAAAAATGTTTTTGTCAAATAGAGCTATTCTAAAAATTGATAGAATAAATTGTCTAAATTTCTATTTTAATTGATTTTAGCTTGCAAATAAATCTAAATAGGAATATATTATGAAAAATGGAATCATATGTGCTTTTTAAGAAATTATTAATAGAGTTTAGTTAAAAAAATTTAAAATAAAAATAATCCTTCTTAAGTGAATTGATATGAAAAAAGAAGCAATGTTATATGATAAATTAGATAATAATTATGTAGATTGTAAACTTTGTGCACATAGATGCAAAATAGCTCCTTCAAAATTTGGAATTTGTGGGGTGAGACAAAATATTGATGGTAGACTATATACTTTAGTATATGCTGATGCTATCGCATCATCTGTAGATCCGATTGAGAAAAAACCTCTTCATCATCTTCTTCCTGGATCTAGATCTTATTCAATTGCCACAGTTGGATGTAATTTTAAGTGTGATTTTTGCCAAAATTGGAGAATATCTCAATCTAACATGCGCGGTGGATCAAGTTATGGGCATGAATTGAAACCTGAAGATGTAGTAGCTAATGCTAAAAAAACTAATTGTAAATCAATAGCCTATACTTATACAGAGCCTACAATCTATTTTGAATATGCATATGATACTGCAAAATTGGCTAAGGATAAAGGGCTATATAATGTATTTGTTACTAATGGATATATGACAAAAGAAGCTTTAGATAAAACTAGTCCGTATTTAGATGCTGCAAATGTTGATCTTAAGGCTTTTAGTGATGAATTTTATAAAAAAAGATGTAGGGCTCGTCTTAAGCCTGTTTTAGAATCAATTAAGTATATGAAAAAGTTAGGAATTTGGGTGGAAGTTACAACTTTAGTGGTAACAGATCAGAATGATTCTAAAGAAGAGTTAGAAAATATTGCAAAATTTATAGCAGAAGTGGGAATAGATATACCTTGGCATATTAGTCGATTTCATCCTGATTACAAATACCAAAATTCAGAAGCTACTTCAATTGATACTATGGAGATGGCATATAAACTTGGAAAGGATAATGGTCTAAGATATGTATATATGGGAAATATTTCAAAAAATGCAGAGACATTTTGTTACAGTTGTGGCAAATTAATAGCTAAAAGAGATATTTTTGGAGTAGGAGATATTAATATTGAAAAAGGGAAATGTTTATATTGTGGTACAAAAATAGATGGTATTTGGGAATAATTATTTTTGAAAACCCAATAGTTTGGGAGTTCAAATCTTGTTATTTCTTTAAAAATTCAACTTTGTTTAATTCTTCAAAATCAGAGTCACTTGTGACGTTTTAAAAAGTTCTTTTTTCAGATTTTCATAAAAATATATGTTTATGAGAACTAATTACAAAAAATCGGTCAGTCTATTTCAATTTAACCTTCAATACAGCCAAAAATGATGTTTTTTAATTTCAATTCAAGTAAATTATATGAAAAACATCTCTTTCCTACTTCAAAATTATGTTCAACCATATCTTCGTATTCTTTGGGATTTTTTAAGATATCTTCTACTTTTTTAACTACATCAGGTGTTATAAAATCATCAAATTCAATTACTCTAAATCCATGTGGTTTAATATCTGTAAAATAGATAGAATAGTTGTTTACCACTATTGGTTTTTTGAAATATATTGTCTCTAGGAATGCATTTCCAAATCCTTCAAAAGTAGAAGGATAAGTTATAAGATCAGCATGTGGGTATACATCACTAATAGTGTAGGTTTTTCGTCCATCTTTAGTTTTTGATCTAGTACTGCTTATTATATCATTTATAAAAGCTATATCTACACCCATTGCTTTTGCATATGTCTCTATTCGCTTTTGATATGCATAACCTTCATCTCCTGCATCATGGGTTATTACAAACTTTGCAGGGATATCTAAATTACTTACTAATTCAATAGCATTTTCAATTCCTTTTCTCTTTACTATTCTAGTTGGTTGGAGAATTAATTTTTGATCTGGTTTTATACCAATTTGTTCTCTAAAGTCTGCACTATATTCATCTATTTTTGGTGGTTGTTTTTCAAAGTTCATAACA
>CAYQAE010000054.1:3865-12822 GCA_964415445.1 uncultured archaeon
GAAATTCCTGTTCTTAGACTTAATTGGTTATCTGCTGATGAATTAATTACCACATGGCTCATTGAAGGTAGATGGGGAGGGAATGCCATATTTAAATATTCCCATACACAATTAACTAAAAATCGTTTTCTCTCCCAAAAAAAGTCATGATGGTGTCCAATTGTAGGAAATAAATTTTCTGAGATAAATTCAGTTAGAGCTAAACCTAGGGGAATATTTAGAGGTATAGCCAATGAATTTTCTACAATAAATATCTCAATTGAGAATTTCTTTGCAAAATCTTCAATTTTTTCTTTTAATATCTCTTTTATTTGATAGATTCTTTGAGTTATTTTAGGGTCTCTCTTTTGTTTTCCAAAACAGGCTTTAGTTATCTCTTCAATTTCTAGATTAAGAAAATGTGCAATCTCAACTAGATAAGATGAATTTTGTGGAGTATCTAATTCTCCTGCAAAAAAGAAACAATCAAATCCATTTTTTTCTAATACTTCTACCCATTTTTTAGTCTCTAGGCTAACCCCGTCTTGTCCTGCGATACGAGTAGATACAAATCCTATATTTTTCGAATTTTTCATATTTATTGACCTTTTTTAGTGATATTATATCATTTCAAAACTTATTTTTCTATATTGCTTCAACCATCTTTGCAAGTTTGAAAAATCCACTGATATAAAAAAATGCCATAGTAAGTTGAAATAATAAATTGATTGAACCAAAAAACCCAATATTTGTTGAAAAATAAATAATATTTGTAAAATTACTAATAAGAGATGAACAGACTGCAAAAAGAAGAAGTGTCCAACATATATTTGTTGTCTTTAGTGTAGAATAAACATCTTTATAGAAATAAAGTGTTATAAACCATACTGATGCATATATTATATTATAGCTAATCCCTATAGTTCTTCTTAATTCAAAGAAAGGTATAAGGCCTATTAAAAAAGCTGAAGTCGAAAAAATTATGGTATAAAAGATAATTCTACTTTTTTTAATTTCTTTTTTGTCTACTACACCAAGTCCTAAATCCTTAGATAGATACATAATTCCTACAGGAATATAAAAATATCCAGATAGATCAATTGTTGATCCTATTGTTTTTTGAATCTCATTTTCTGTTGTTGAAGATATTGCATCACAACCTAAAAACAAGGTACATAAAATATACATACTTGAAGCTATTAATAATATCCCTGTACCTAATGCCCACATTTTATATGCTTCAGAAGCGCCTTCTGTATTTTTATAAATTTGAAGACAAAGACTAAAAATAACAAATTCTATTGTAAACAATATTATGTTAGAAGTTAGATAGAAAATATCAATTGCCATAATTATTCATTTATACACAATTTTAAATTAATTTTTCTATGAAAATTGAGGTCGAAGCAATATAGGAAGAAGAATTATATATAAAAATAAACCCCCCTCAGTATCGTAGGGATGGTTTTCTTTAGTCTTGAACCCTTTGAATTATCTATTCTATAATCTTTTTTTGTTGCTTGCTCCATACTTTATTAGGTGTTTTTTTGAGCCATTTGACATAAAGATCTATAAAATGCATACGTTCTTCAAAATTTTTCTTTTTTTCTTCTTCCATTTCTTTTCGATCTTCTTCTGTTAAGGTAGGAACTTCTGTCATAAAATCATCTCAGCTTCCTTTTTAACATTTAACTCTTGTATATGATTATTTAATAAATCTTTATTTAATTTTTCTTTGAAAAGCATATAAATATGTCTTGCATCTTCAAAATCTTTTTCTGATCCCAAATATAATTTGAAAGCAATTTGTAGTTCTAATTCAGAAATCCAAATTTTTTCTTTATTTAATATTATTTCTAACTTATTATCTAGAGCATAATGGTTGTATTTTGTTTTTGGAAATTTTATTTCAAAGTTAGGGATAAATGAATCTTTTTGTGCGAAACGAAGTGGTATCATATCCTTTAGATATTTATTATATGCTTCATCTATATTTGAAGTAATTAAACAATAAAAATTCGCATTATTTAATTCTTTCCAGAATTTGTTGAATTTTTTGATATCTATTTTTTCCACAAAAAGACCAATGTCTTCTGTGCTTCTACTTCTTCCAAAGAGAATTGAAACATATCCTGAAATTATAACATATTTTATTCCAACAATATCAAGAATCTTAGTGAATCGTATCACTAAATCATCAATTGAAGATAATTCTCTTTTAAAAACTATTTTTTTATTTTTATATTCGAATTCCATGCATTACTATTAGATCAAAGTTGTTTTAACAATTGTGGAAAAGTAATTTTCGATTCATTCATAGTAATATTATGTTGATTTTAATAATAATGGATTAAAAAATTATTTTTGAATTATTTGCTAAAAATTATTTCTTTATATATAAAATAGATACAAATAACCCCCTCAGTACTCATAGGGTTCATCATAAGATTAAAATCTTCTGAACTCAAGATCATCTTCATCGGGGTATAATATAATCTGTTCTATAAATTTAAAAGAAATGGGGTTTAGAAAACTCGTCATTAATGTGTCGGGAAAACAAGGATTGGGAAACTATTTATTGATTTTTGTTGAAAAAAAGTAAAATCTAATGATTTTGAAGGCCAAACCTCAATAATACCAATTTATTCGAAAATCAACAAAAAGTATTTATTAGATACGTAAAATCAAAAAATAAATCTTTCTTTTTTGATAACAATCTCATAGTATGTTCAAAAGTTTTTAATAAAAAAATATATATTATACAACCTAAAGTGAATATAACTTGGGATATATATGGTGGATAAAAATGAAAGGCATCAAAATGAAGAAAAATGGCATCATCTCAAAGTTGAAGAAGTAATTGAACGCCTAGATATAAATTCAGCCGAAGGTCTCTCCAAAGAAGAAGCTAATTATAGACTAAAACAGTATGGTGCTAACGAAATTTTTGGTAAGAAAAAGAAAAATGTTTTTTTGAAATTTCTCGATAATTTCAAACAACCACTGATCTATATTCTATTAATCGCTGCAACTGTATCTTTAGCTATTGGAAAAACACTGGATGCAGTAGTTATATATGGGGTGGCTTTTCTTAATGCCCTTGTTGGTTTCATTCAGGAATCCAAAGCTCAGCAGGCAATAGAAGCTTTAGCTAAGACAATAGTAACTAATATAGTCGTAATCCGTAATGGTGATAAAGAAAAAATTTCCTCGCGTTATGTAGTACCTGGCGACATTATTTTACTTTCCTCAGGTGATAAAGTACCTGCGGATCTTCGCTTAATTGAAAGTCGTAATCTTGAAATAAATGAATCTGCATTGACAGGAGAATCTGTTCCCGTTCAAAAAGATACTTTTTTAGTTGCCAAAGATGCAGTTATAACTGATCAAAATAATATGGCTTTTGCAGGAACTTTAGTTACTCGAGGAAGTGGAAAGGGGATAGTAGTTAAGGCGGGGACAAAAACCGAAACTGGAAGAATTTCTAAAATGATGAAAGAAAGCGAAGGACTGGAAACTCCACTTACTAGAAAAATTCAAAAGTTTAGCAAAACTCTTCTTTATATCATTATTACTTTGTCAGGATTATTATTTTTACTGGCTTTTTTCAAAGGATTGCCTTGGACTAGTGGGTTTCAGGCAGCTGTGGCACTTTCTGTAAGTGCAATTCCTGAAGGATTACCAGCTGCAGTTACTGTAACGCTGGCCATTGGTGTAAGTCGAATGGCTAAACAAAATGCGATAATCAGAAAACTGCCGGCAGTAGAAACAATGGGTAGTACAACTGTAATCTGTTCTGATAAAACTGGAACACTTACCCAAAATAAAATGACTGTAGAAAACATTTTTGCAGGAAATGAATTATATGAAGTAATTAATGAGTCCAATGAAAAAGGAAAGATCAGAAAAAAAGGAGAAAAAGAAGATTCTTCTCGACAATTCGCACTAAAAGAATGTTTGCTGACTGGATTATTATGTAATGATTCTCATTTAAGTAAACAAGATGGAGAATTGATCGCTGAAGGGGACCCTACTGAAGGAGCCCTACTTATGGTTGCCCATAAAGTATCTATGGATAAAGATTCAGTTGAAAAAAAATATCCCCGTATCGATACTATTCCTTTTGAATCAAAAAAACAGTATATGGCAACTTTAAACAAGAATATTTCAGAAGGCTCTGCTAACACAATATTATTGAAAGGATCTGTAGATGCTGTCCTTAAACGCTGCAAGAAAGCAATTGATTCACAAGGTAAAAAAATAACTCTAGATATTGAAGAAATAAAAAATCAGACAGCTTTAATGGCAAAAAAAGGACTTAGAGTTTTAGGTTTTGCCAAAAAAGAGATTGCCCTTCAAAAGCAAAACATGAATGACAGTGATCTTGAATCGGGTATGATTTTTTTAGGATTGATGGGGATGATAGATCCCCCTAGACCTGAAGCTATAGAAGCAATCAAAACTGCTCAAAAAGCAGGTATAAAAATAAAAATGATCACAGGCGACCATTTAGAAACAGCTAAAGCTATTGCTATCCAAATGGGAATTATTGAGGCAAGTGATGAAAATATTTATTCAGGAAAAGAACTCTCCTCTATGTCTGATGAAGAATTTGCCTCCGCTTCTCAAGCAAAAGTTTTTGCTAGAGTTGCGCCCGAGCATAAACTTCGTCTGGTAAAACATCTACAAGCCGAAGGTGAAATAGTGGCTGTTACAGGGGATGGGGTGAATGATTCTCCTGCATTGAGTCGGGCGGATATAGGGATTGCAATGGGCATGATGGGTACAGAAGTTGCAAAAGAAAGTGCTGATATGGTGCTAGCTGATGATAATTTTGCTTCGATCGAAGCAGCGGTAGAAGAAGGAAGAACGGTTTATTCCAATCTATTGAAAACAATTAAATTTATTTTACCTGTAAACGGAGGAGAATCACTTATCATTTTTGCAGGTCTGTTATTTTTAGCTATTATTCCTATTCTACCTATACAAATTCTCTGGATTAATATGATAAGTTCCTTGACTTTAATGCTAACATTGGCTTTTGAACCAAAACATATGAAAACCATGAACCAACCTCCTCGTGATCCTACAAAAGGCTTACTATCAAAAGGTTTAATGGGTAGAGTAATGATTATTTCGCTCTTCAATGTATTAGCTATCTTGATTGGATTTGAATTCATTTTTCAAACAACAGAAAACATTACACTTGCCCGCACTATAGCTGTCAATACACTAGTTGCCGCAGAAACATTTTATTTTCTCAGTATAAGTAGATTCATTCCATCTGTTTTTGACCATTTGAAAGATAGGTCTGTTAAAATAGCTTATGTCCCTGCAATAGGCATATTATGTTTATTAATTTTGCAGTATATGTTCACACAATTGGGGGTGATGAATACTCTTTTCCATACACAACCATTATCCGTTATGCAATTTTTACTTTGTATAGGCCTTGGATTAGTAGTATTTGTGCCCGCTTTGCTTTTAAATCGTTATAGACCCGTAGATCACTCATGATAACTTCTCAAGATCATCTTCATTGGG
The DNA here is from genome assembly GCA_964415445.1 of uncultured archaeon. Classification (GTDB taxonomy): domain Archaea; phylum CAYQAE01; class CAYQAE01; order CAYQAE01; family CAYQAE01; genus CAYQAE01. The sequence continues at coordinate 9,389 of CAYQAE010000054.1, forward strand.
GGTAGTTATTATAATATGAAAATTGTAAATAAATGTTTCTAAATTATTTTATTTTTCTCAATATTTCATTATAGAATTGCATTTCCCTAGCGAGGGATGTTTTACCTTCTAATATCACCGGCATAGTTTCAAGTTTTTCTGATTTTTTCTTTAATCTTTTTTTGAGTTTTAATTCTTTGAGAAAATATTGTAAATATTTTTTCATTTTAAATTCGCCTTCTTGTACAGGCAACGAACTAATGTGAATATGTCTTACCCAATCTTTAATTTTTTTATATCTGGATTTTTGTTTTTCTTCTTCTACTCCTAATAAATTTATAATATCTAAGTTAGCACCAAATCTATCATGTTTAATACGTTTTAGGACATATTTTAGTTCTTTTGGGTCACTACATAGTTTAGATGGTTTTAACATGGTATTTTCTAATAAAATATTAATGTTAGTACCTTCTGTATAACCAAGGTAGTGTTTTATTACTTTAATTACCCTCTTAAGTGCTTTTTTTCTACTATCTCCATGAAAATATCCAGCATGAAATATAATTCGATCTGAGCCTATAGCTTTTGCAAAATCAAGATCTTTTTCATGTCTTTTTATTTCCTTATCTGTGGCATTTGGAAGATCAATATTTCTATATGCTGAATGCACAGAGAAATTTTCTATCTTTGAATAGTTAGGTTTAGAATTTATAATTTCAATAACTTCAGAAAAACTTTCTTTTAGTAGTTCTGTTTTTAATTCAACCCAATCCATTTCAAGATATGTTGCTACTTTTAATACAAATTTGAGACTTTCTCCTCGAAATAAAGTATTTGATAATCCTATTTTAATTTCTATCACCTAATGTAGTATATCTTTATGGATTGAGAAACTTGACACTGAATCTAAATTTTTTATAATTAATCTATTTGTAAAAACTTTTTGTGTTTTATCTAAATTGGAGGTATATCAAACGTCAATACTTAAGTTAACAGAAAATTTGATTAATAATTTTTTTACGAGGCATTTTATTAAAAAATCAGCAAAAAAATGCAAACATTGTGGATCTGATATTATTGAAAATGCTTTATTTGATAGAAATGGTTGTATATATTGCAATTTCTATGCTAGATTATTTTCTTTAATTTTGAAAATATCAATGAATTCATTTGGTTTAGATAAAAATAAGCTTCATGATTTTTTTTCAGTTGATATAAATTTGCGTGCATTGAAAAATGTCCTAAAGGGCTTGGCAAAATATAATTTTAGAAGACCATTTACCACTTATTTCCCTTTTATGGTGGTTTGGGATATAACCTACAAATGCAACCTCCGCTGTAAGCATTGCTATTCTGCAAATAATCTTGTTAGAAATGAGTTAGATACCCTAGATGCCAAAAATATTATTTCATATTTTGCAAAAAACGGGCTTCTATACATTGCTTTTGCGGGTGGAGAACCACTTATGCGAGATGATATTTTTGATCTTATCAAACATTGTTCAGATCAAGGTATATATACTTCAATTGCAACAAATGGAACATTAATTACAAAAGAAGTTGCAAAAAAACTCAAGGATTCAGGTATTTGGTATGTTGAGATTAGTTTAGATGGAAATAAAGATACCCATGAATGGTTGCGTGGAAAAAATACTTACCAAAGAACAATTGAGGGGATAAAAAATTCAGTAAATGAAGATCTAGGAACAGGTATTGCAACTACTGTTACTAAACGCAATTTAGATGAAATTGATGATATAATAAAAGTTACAAAAGATCTAGGTGCTACAAGAAATGTTTTTTTCAATTTTATACCAACAGGTAGTGCAAAAGATCTTGATGAAGATTTAGAACCTAGACAGTTAGAGAATTTTTTAGAAAATATTTATTTAATGATTTGCAATGATTATAATGCAGTATCTACTGCTCCACAATTTGCAAGAGTGGGATTTTCACATTGTACTTCTTCCCATGGATCAGATCCTGCAGTAATTGCACACTTCAGTCATGGTAAAATGCTGCAAGATAAACTTTCTGAAAGAAACCTAAAACTTTTGGAATTTATCGGAGGCTGTGGTGCAGGTAGATTATATTGCTCATTGCGTCCTAATGGTGATATTCAGCCTTGTGTATTTTTGCCAAAAGTTTTGGGAAATATTAAGAGAGATAATTTTGAAACAATTTGGAAAAACCATCCTATATTATTAAAATTAAGAGATAGATCAAAACTTAAGGGTTCATGTGGCAGTTGCAGATATAAATATATATGTGGAGGTTGTCGAGCAAAAAGTTATTCTTATTTTGGGGATATTTGTGCATCAGACCCATGTTGTATCTATTTTAAAAATAATGGTCAAATAAATAAAATAAAAGAAAAATAAGGGAGGGAAATTAAACCATTGTGCTACTCCAACTTGTTCCACTCTCCTTATATATAACATTGTAAAACATAGTATTTAAATCTTATCAATAAAAAGTATGGAGTATCTATATAATATATTTATTTGTCTGATTTGGGTTCAACCAAATTTGCAAGTTTTGCCATACTTTTTTCATTTCCCATTGCCACAATTACATCTCCTTCCTCAATGGTATAGGTGGCAGGTGGATTATTTATTACTTCTTTATCCCTATTTATAGCAACTACAGTTGTACCTGTAACTTTACGAATATTTGCGTCTTTTAGAGTTTTATTTATAAGTTGTGAGTTCTTTACTACTGTAAAATAAGCTAATTTTAAATCTTTGGCGATACTAATTTTGTCATAAAATTCTACCATCGAAGGCTGAAGTATAGATCGTGAGATCATTCTACCTACTACAACATCGGGTGAGAGTACTTTATTTGCTCCTACTTTATATAATTTATCTACTACTTCTTCAGTATTTGCAATTGATGCTATATATAAATTTGGATTTAATTCTCGAGCTGTAATTATTACAAATATATTTTTTGCATCATCATCAAAGGTAGTAACTAATGATTTTGCATTTTCTATACCTGCTTGTTTTAGAACACTTTCTTCAGAAGGATTCCCTGTTATTACTTTAAATTCTGTTGATTTAAGTCTTTTAGTCTCTTCTTGGCCTTGAGTAATTACCAAACATTGCTTATCTGCTTTTTTAAATTCTTCAGCTATAATTTTTCCATATCTACTATATTCACATACTATATAATGATTTTTTAAATCAGATCCATCATAACTCAATCCTAACACCTCTTCAACTTCTTTTCTTACCATTAGAGAAAATATGACCTGTATTAAATAGAGGAAGGAAGTAACACCTCCAAAAATAAAAATAAGTGTTATTAACTTACCTAAAGTCGATTTTGGAATAATATCCCCATATCCAACAGTAGTTAATGTGGTTATAGCCCAATATAATGAATTAGTAATACTTTCATCTTCTAAAACAGCGAAAAATACTGTTCCAAAAGTTAGACTGATGAACAAA
>CAYQAE010000055.1:0-12350 GCA_964415445.1 uncultured archaeon
TTTCAGCTAGTGACAAATTTGGAAATTATAGGCGATTTAATAATTTTTTAACAAATAATGACAGATTAAATGAGTATAATGCTAATATTAACATTATTAGGTCTATAATTGCTAAAATAAGAGATAATATCAAAAATTCAAATATTCTTATAATTACAAATCCAGTGGATTTAATCACACATTATGTAAAATCCCAAATACCTGAAAAAGATAATATTTATGGTTTTGGAAATACTCTTGATACTATTAGGATGAAAACAATCCTTTCTCAAAAATATATGTTTACTGATATTTTTGGTGAATATTTTGTGATGGGTGAACATGGTAGAGGTTTAGTTCCAATTCTAAGCCAAGCACGCTATGAAACATCTTTATTATCTCAAATTATTGATTATGATAGTCTAAAGAGAGAAATAGCCTCATATGTAAAAAAAATAATAATTAGTTCAGGTCATTCGACTTATTCAGCAATAGCCGGTTTGGATTTATTTTTTGATTCAATAATTAATAAAAAGAATGTAATTCACAGCCTTTCTTATTATCTTAATGATTATGTTGGTTTGTCTGGAATTACTATGGGAGTTCCTTTTCAGATTGAACAAGGTGATATAATAGGACCAACGGAATTTAATTACAATAAAAAAGAACAAAAAATGCTCAATTTTACTGCAAAAAATTTATATTTACATCAGAGGAGACATAAAGTATTCTTTGGAGAATCTAGTAGTTCTTTTGAATCATTAAAAATATTTTTAGAAGATTAATTATTCTGCTCCCAATATTAAAGTATAACAAGATGATGAAAGGTCTTCTTTCTTAACACGAATATTTTTTTCTTCTTTAGTTAGACCCGAAAGTAGTCCACTTATTATTCCTTCGTAAGTAGGAAATTTTGTTTTTAATTCAAAAAAAGGAAATTTGATTACATAAAACTCTTTTGTGCCTAAATATTCTCTTAATTGTCCAAAACCAAATGCACCTAAAAATTTATTGATATAATCAAAAGCATCCGAAATAGAAAACTTATTTTGATTATATATCGACAATAGTATATTAGCCAATTTTTTGTATTCTTTGAATGCTGTATCTCGAATAAGATATATTCCTTCATCTCCAAATTTTTTGTTAATCTCATGCTCATACATATATACTAAGGAACAATCAAAAGGGACAAATCTTTCATCTCTAATAAGTAGATGGCCGCCTTTATATGTACAATAATAATGATCAAGATATTTATCTAATGAAAATGTGTCCAATTTTTTTTCAAAAGAATTAACAGTTCTATAAAGATCAGTATATTCAAATAATGGTAGTTCTGTGATAGAAAAATCTCCTATATTTGGAGCACATACTATTTTACATCTATCATCACCTCTTCCTTCACAAAAATCTTGTACTCCTTCTATAAATTCATCATCGCAAAATTTGACCCAAATTCCCGCAGCTCCTCCGGTAGAAAGTAATTCTCCTTGCCCCGATTTTCTACATATAACATAATCTTCCACTTCAAGTTCAATTTTTTTTGAATCCCAATTAATTTTATGTTTTATTTGTGTTGCATACATTGTAGCAAGATATTGAATTAATACAGAGGCTTTGAAATCTCTCATTGAAGACTTATAATTTGGCATCTCTGTCATAGTGGCAAAATTTTTTCCATATATCTTTCCTGCAGTATAAAGTGCTTTGCTACCATCTTTACCAAATTTTTTTCTTGTTTCAACTTCCAAGGATGCTAAAAAATCTTCATACAAAAAAAGATGTCTTAAGAATATTTTTTGATTTTCTACATTAAATTTAGAATATAATAAACCTGGCATGTCATAAATAAATGATTTTTTAGCAATATTTCTTGCAAAAAATGAAGCAATTCTACGTTTTATACCTAAACCCATTACATTCACATAAATAATAATATTGTAGTTAATAAAGATATTTCATCTATCTTTTTATTATTCATTCTTGAGAATTTTAAGACCTTTAGCTGTAATATCATATGGTATATTTGCTCGATAGTGTTTTGTTAATCTCATCTTGTGAATTTTCATAAACATATTTACAGTTGATCCTATGCGATCACATGTTAGATAAATCACATTATCCACTAAAAAATCAATTATTCCGTCTTTTGAAATCTTATCTGAACCATAGGGTGCTTCAGCAGTGAGTAAGATAGTATTATCTAAGTTATTTAAATCCGCGAGATATTTTCTAATCCAAGTGTGCGCCGCAGCCTCTGTTCCTCTAAATGATTCAAATTCAGAACTTAAAAAGGTGGGTTGTAAGCTCTTTAGAGCTTCTACTATTTGGTTCGTATTGTTATATTCTTGTAATTTTTTGATATTTTCATCTGATAAAAATTGTCTAAAACTATCATTTAACTCATTTAGGCTATTTGAAATCTTTGAATGAAGCCAATCTTTTTCAGTGAGATCTTTTAATATTTCATTGGCATTAATTAATTCATCTTTTGTAAATTTATTTCGCTCTATTTTTTTATCTCCTTCTCTTAATTTATGCTCCAATATCTTATATATTGCCATTATATCGTCCATTTTATCATGTATTTTTCTTGCATGGCTTTGTAAATTCTTCTGAATTACTATTAAATCTTTTCTAGTTTCTCCCATCTCTTGAATGTTTTTGTAATATTGATTTAGGTCATTTAAAAAGATTTGAGGAATTTGATAATCTATTAATTCAGTAAAGGAGTCTATAGCTAATTTATTATGCTTATCATCTTTTGACCCTATATCTACAAAATCAAAAGTAAAACTGCTTGATTTTTTAGCTATTTCAATAATGTTTATCTTTTTTTTGATTCCTAAATATTCTATCATCTTGTTAACTGTCTTTTTAGGTTGATATGTACAATAATATGCAGGGTCATCTCCCTGAGCTAGCCATTGAAGTGAAAAAGTAGTTTTACCCGTTCCGCTCTCTCCTGCAATTAATGTTGTAGAATTTTTAGGAATTCCGCCTTCAATTTTTTTATCTAATTGATCTATACCAGTTGGAACTCTTTCTATTTCCATATAATCCCTTCAAGTTTTGTTTAGAAATATCATTTATTATTTGTTGATATTTTTTAACTTTTCTACAATTTTGGTTTTTGAATTATTTTTAATCTGAAATTATTTTTTAGTTTATTTATATTTCCTTATTATTATTTTTGAGCTCAGACCGCCCATCATTCATCACCAATCAGACGCTGTCAGGTGTCATCATCGCTCATTATAAAGTGATAATAAGGGTATTTATATATTGTCTTATATTTTAATTATTACAAATTTTCCAAAAATAAGATATCTACATCGAATTTTTCTTTTTTTCTTGATTCTTTTAAATCTTTTATTGCTTTTTTATGACTAATTATACTGTATAATTCAGATAATTCTTTGTTATAGCTCATTTTTTTTTCATCTTCTTAAAATATCTCTGCTTCGTCTTGCAAACGCTTCCAATAGTTTTTTACTTCTAATTTATTTACCCACTCTTTTATATATTCTATGTCCAATTTATTATATTGTAGTTCATAAACTCTCAATGCATCAATGAATTGCTTTTCACTCCCACCTGAAATTTTTGCCCAATTTAATTTGGCTAAGATAGTATCTTCTGGAGTTGAAACTTTTATTTTCTTTCCAAATATTTCTTCAAAATATTTACGTGAAAATCTAGAATTATCAAAGGGTTTATTTTTTAATATCCAAAAATCTACTTTTGATCCATCCTTTGAACTAATTAAATTAAAAACTTGTTTTGATTCAATAGCAGAAAAAATACTTTCTTCATCTAGGTAATATTCATAAGAGTTGACTGCTTTAAGAAGATTAGGGATATCTTGCTCTTTAATATCTACTAATATATCTATATCATGAGTTGATCTAGGTTCACCTTGTAGGCTTGAGGCAACAGATCCAGTTACCATATAATCTATATTTGTTTTTTCTAAAACCGAAATTATATTTTTCAATAGTTTCTGTTGTGACATTTATCTAAACGCTCCAAAAGAATTTTTTTGAATTCTTTTTCACTTTTATTCGGATATAACTTATGTAGACCATGAATAAATAATTTTTTAGCAAAATCAGATAAATCAAATGCTTTAGATAATCTCTCTTCAGGTTTCATCTTACGAAGTATTTCAATTTCTTTTTGCCTAATATTCATTATTTTTCACTGGTTTATTTTGTGTATGTTTCTTAAAAAGAGTATTTATATATTGTCTTTTGAATATTTTAAATAGTAATGAATGTCTTTGATTTATTATCTGAGGATTTAAAAAAACTTATTGCCTCAGCAGGATTTGAAAAACCAACTCCTCCACAAAAGAGATCTATTCCTCTAATTTTAAATAAAGAAAATATTCTTTTGGTCTCACCTACTGGATCTGGAAAAACTGAAGCTGTTATGCTACCTCTTTTTGATCTAATAAAGAATGTAGATGATGAGGGCATATTTGCACTCTATATTGCACCACTTAGAGCTCTAAATCGAGATCTCCTAGACCGGCTTATAAATTGGTGTGCAAAACTAAAGATCGATATTCAAGTAAGACATGGAGATACTACTCAATATCAAAGACGCAAACAAACTCTAAACCCACCTAAAATATTAATTACTACTCCTGAGACATTACAATCTATTTTAATAGGGAAAAAATTATTACAACACCTAAAAAGTGTAAGATGGGTGGTAGTTGATGAGATTCACGAACTTGCAGAAGACAAACGCGGGGTTCAACTATCACTAGGATTGGAGAGATTACAATATTTTGCAAAGCACCCCATTCAGAGAATTGGATTGTCTGCAACTGTATCTAACCCACATGATATTGGAAAATTTTTAGTAGGCACAACTAAAGACTGTCAAGTAGTAGAAGTTAAAAAAAGTCGCAAAATCAATTTATCAGTAGAGTTTCCAAAACCAACTTCTAAAGATGCTAAGCTTAAGAAAAAATTACTAGTCTCTCAAGAGACTATAGCACGTCTGAGGCGAATTAGAGAGTTAGTTGAAAATCATAATTCAACCCTAACTTTTGTAAATACTAGACAAATTGCAGAAATCCTAGCTTCTCGTTTTCATATTTGGGATCCAAATATTCCAATTGACATTCATCATGGTTCACTAGCCAAAGAGTCAAGGATATCTACAGAAGGAGATTTTAAAAGTGAAAATTTAAAGTCAGTAATTAGTACTTCTTCTTTGGAATTGGGTATAGATATTGGTAGTATTGATTTAGTAATTCAGTATATGTCACCTAGACGAGTTTATAGAATGGTCCAACGTGTGGGTCGAGGTGGGAGAAGTTTAGATGTTGTATCTAAAGGTGTCATTTTAACTATTGATTTTTTTGATACACTTGAAGCATCTGTGATTGCAAAACGTGCAAAAAATTTTGAAATTGAAAAGACTAGGGTATACTCCCTAGCTAAGGATGTATTGGCTCATCAAATTGTAGGACTTATTATTACAAAAAAATATATTACATCAGATGAGATTTATTCAATTCTAAAGAGTGCATATCCCTATCGGGATTTGAAAAAAATAGATGTCGATGAAGTCCTAGATACTCTCCAAGATCTTTATTTAATTAGAAAATATGAACAAGGATATGGACAATCTAAGCGAGCTTTGATTTATTATTTTACCAACGTATCTACTATTCCAGATCAGAAAAAATATAAGATAGTAAATATTACTTCAAATTCGATTGTGGGTACATTAGATGAAGAATTTGTAGCTACAAAAGGTGAGAAAAATTTAATTTTTGTATGTAAAGGTAGAGCTTGGAGGGTGGTATCTATTGAAGATGAAAAAGTTGTGGTGGAATCAGTAAATAATCCTGAATTAGCTATTCCTTCTTGGGAGGGTGAGTTAATTCCTGTGCCCTATGAAGTTGCAAAAAATTGTGGAAAAATTTTGAGAAAATTTGAAAATAAAAATTTTGATGATTATCTAAATTCTTATCCTTCTGATACAAATTCTAAAGAACTTATAAATGATACAATATTGTCTCAAAAATCATATTTAATACCCTCAGATAAAAAAATTATAATTGAAAGTTATGAAACTTACAATATTATCCATTCATATTCTGGCACAAAAATAAATGAAACTTTGGGTCGAGTTATATCTACTTTCCTATCTTCTAAATTAGGAACATCAGTAAGCACTCATTCTGACCCGTATCATATTGCAATAAGGGCTCCTGATATAATTGAGGCCGATGAGATCAAAAAATTAATTTTAGATATCGATACTAATCATATAGAACCTCTTCTTAAATTAGCACTCAAGCGAACTTCAATGTTTAAATGGAGATTATTTCATGTAGCCAAACGTTTTGGTGCAATTAGAAAAGATGCTGATATGAAAGGTATGAATCTAAATCGGATTTTGCGATCTTATCAAGATACTCCGCTATTTGATGAAGCATATCGTGAAATTTTCTTTGATAAACTCGATATAGATGGTGCTATTTTAGTTTTATCAAAAATTCAAAATGGTGAGATTTCAATTCAAACTACTGACAAAATCTCCCCCTTATCTGAACCAATATTAGATGAGATATCTCATTTTGGCGATCTAATTACCCCTAACATGCCAGAGCGAGAAATTTTAGAGTTAGTTAAAAAAAGACTTTTGAAGAAAAAAATGACTTTATTTTGTTTTACCTGCAAGGATTATTTTGGACATTTTTTAGTTGAAAATATTGATAATAGACCAAAATGTAACATATGCAAATCAAATTATCTTACTATTTTCTCAAAATATGATGAAGATAGCCTAAAAGCTCTAAAGAAATTTTCAAAAGGTAAAAAACTAAAATCTGATGAAAAAAAGGTTATTAATAAATTAAGATCTGTTGCAGATCTAATCTTAGAATATGGAAAGCGTGCTATAATTGCGTTAGCTGGAGTAGGAGTGGGTCCTACTAATGCTACTAGGATATTATCAAGGATGCATGAGAGCGAAAGGGATTTTATAAAAGATATAATTGAAGCAGAAAAAGTCTTTGCACAAACTAAACAATGGTGGGCTAAGAAATAATTTCAATAAAAATATCCTTTTATTCCTGCTCTTTTTGTATCTAGAGCAAAATATGAACAATTCTCAATGCAAGTAAGGCAAGAAATACATTTGAGATAATCAAATTTAATTTCATCTTCTAATTTAATTGCACCCACAGGACATACTCTAATACAATTTTTACATTTTGTACATCGGTCTTTATTTTTAAGATACGGAATTTTTCGAAGTATTCTTTTGAAAATATTACCTATTGATATTAACTTTGCAATAGTTGAGTTTGGAAATCTTAATTTAGTTTTTACATCCTCTAATTTCTTTCCAACTATTTCAATTTCTTCTAAATTTGCAGTACCTATACCTCTCTCATGTGCAATTTTTATCATAGGTATTTTGAATGGATTAATTCCACATAAACTAAGAGAAACAGCATCAACTGCTAATCCATCACTACCACAAATTATTAGTCCTAAGTATTTTGTAGGTCCAAAAGCAGGCCCCTTTGCTCCTTGCATAGGTGATATTGCATCCATTATAGTGAATTTGGGCATCACAGAAGCGTATATATCTACCAAAATTGAACTAAATTTATACAAATTGCTGGTTTTAGCATGTACTTTTGATTTAATTATTCCTGGTTGTACTCCAAATATGTTTTTAATAGCCCCTGTATATATAGTTAAAAAATGGGATTTAATCTTAGGTAAATTTATTACAAAATCTGCATCATAAATTTCTTTTGATAAAAATACATCTTTTAGAATTGAATTTGATTTTATAGTCTTTTTGATAGGTGGATCTTTTTCAAAATCAGAAAACTTCACACCTTCTTGTTTTATTATATCTAGATATCCTAATTTTTCAAATACTTCTTTTGTTTCACCTTTTTTTTGTTGTCCAGAACAATCTCCGACTTTTGGTATGATATTATTTTCTTTTAATATTTTAATAGTACTTCTTAAAATTTCAGAATCAGTTGTAGCATTTTTATTGGCTAATAGGGTATTAGGCTTTATTATTACATTTTTTTTGTTTTTAATTATATCTCTAAATTCACCATTTAATTCTAATCCTTTTTTTATTGCTTTATATACTCCTAAATCTGATACTTTAGTTATAGCTACTTTGGTCTTTTTTTTCATAAAAAAATCAATGTTCTTTATATTTTATCTAAATTTAAATTTGACTAATAATTTTTACAGAAACATTTAAATGCTATCGACAAGTGGCTTTTTGTTGGCTAAAACTTAAGTTTATAATGTGGGTATAAGATATGAGTTCCAAAAAACTTACCAAAACTGATATAAATCTCAAAAAACTTATTAAAACTCTAAAGGGTATCGGACGCAAAGAAGGATCTAAACTCTGGAGAGATATAGCAGAGCGCTTGTCAAAACCTCGCAGAAACCAGCCAAAAGTAAATGTGTATAAATTAGAAAAATTTACAAATAATAATGAAACCGTAGTTGTGCCTGGTAAAGTTTTGGGTGTCGGAAATTTATCCCATAAATTAACTGTATCCGCTTTTAGATTTTCTGAATTAGCAAAAGAAAAAATAGCTGATGCAAAAGGTAAATGTATATCTATTTCAGATCTAGCTAATATGAATCCTAAAGGTAGTAATGTAAAAATAATGAGTTGATAATATGGTAGCAATTGACGGTACTGATCTTTATTTAGGTAGAATGGCATCGACTGTGGCTAAAAGGCTACTAAATGGTGAGAAAGTAGATATAGTCAATTGTGAAAAGATTAGAATTTCAGGAAATAAAAAAAATATCTATGACAGAAGTAAAAGACGTCTAAAACTTAAATCAATTGTAAATCCTCTAAGAGGCGCCAAATATCCAAAAGATCCTGAAAAATATGTCAAAAGAGCAGTAAGAGGGATGCTACCTTATGATCGTACAAAGGGCCGCATGGCCTACAGAAGACTTAAAGTTTATTATGGATCACCTGAAAATATAAAAAATGTTGAGACGATTGATCAAGCAAAATCAAATAAAATAAGAAAATATACTACTGTATATAATGTATGTAGAGAATTAGGTGGCATAAAAGAATGAATGTAATACAAACTAAAGGCAAAAGAAAATCATCAATTGCACGAGCTGTATTTAAGAAAGGAGAGGGAAGAGTAAGAATAAATAATGTGCCACTAGAAATTTATGCTCCTCTAATGTCTCAGATGAAAATCCGTGAAGTATTAGCATTTTGTGATCCTAAAGTAGTAAATAAAGTGGACATTGATTTAAATGTATATGGTGGCGGATTTATGGGTCAAGCTGATGCTATCAGGTGTGCTTTAGGTCGTGGTTTTGTTCAATGGACTAAAGATATGAAGCTGAGAGAAAAATTTTTGAATTATGATAAAACTATTATACGTGGCGATCACAGACGCAAAGAACCTAAAAAATGCGGAGGTCGTGGCGCAAGATCTCGAAAACAGAAATCTTATAGGTAATTTATATGATAGGACCGATACGTTGTTTCTCATGCGGAAAGCCCTTAGGGCAATATTATGAAGATTATAAAAAAAGAATTGAAAAAGGAGAAAACCCTAAAGATGTTCTCGATTCAATGGGAATTGAGAGATATTGTTGCAGAAGAATGATTTTATCTCATAAAGAATTATTGGATGATATTATAAAATATCAATACCCTTAATTTATCTCATCAAAGAAATATTTTTTATCTTCAAAAAGTATTCCTACTTCTGAAACAGTAAGCAGAGGCTTTTTTATCATTTCTTGATTGTCAATTGCAATTCTAGGGCATGCCAATATTATAAATGCATCTATATATTGAAATTCAGATAATTTATCTACAGATATTTCATCCGCTGAGATTTTGATGTATTTTTTGTTATTTTTCTTAAGTATTCCAATTACTTTATCTAATTCTTTATCTCTTCTTTGTCCTATTTTGGTGGTTGATACTATACCAAATATATCTGTAGATTTTGCTTTTTCAATTTGTGCATATCTTTTCTTTAGAAATTTATTCTTTATTTTAGATATCTCTTCCAATTTATTTTCAAATGGATTGAATTGAAATACTTTCTTCTCTGTTGATAAACTTAGACCTAAGGGATGAAATTTTCCATCTCCTACATATAGATATGAGTCAATTTTATCTTCAATGCTTTTTGCTGACTTAAAATTGCATCCTAAAATTTGTCCGGGATATTTTACTCTTCTATTTTTTTTACCTAATATTGGATTTTTCCCTTCTGATTTTAAAATATCTATAACTTGATCTGCATTTTTTTTATGATTTATACTAAATACTACGCCAATGTCTTTGGGGAGTTTTTTGAATAAATTTTTGTCTATATCTGAGATATTATGTAAATATTCAAAGTAGAATACATCTTCTTTTGTCTCTATAATTTTGTTATGGCCCATATGGACTAATAAATCAACATCCATTGACAAATCTAGGTCACAACCCCCATAACATGAATTTGCAGAAACAAGATAGTCTATATTTTTTTGATCTAGCTTATCTAAGATCTTTCTAATATATGATTTTAAACCACTTGGTGCTTGCACTCCTACCTTTTTGATATTTTCATCTTCAATTTTTTTCATTAGACTCTTTAGCATGATATACTCCTTCTAAAAAGCTAGGTTTTATTATCTTTATCATTTTTCTAGCTATTCGCTCTGTAAAATTTGTTGCAATAAAAAATAATGTTCCTATTCCATATATTGCAACTAGAATGAAATCGATAACACTGTAGGTAAACCCCAAAAGATACCAAAGCACAGATAACCATATCAATACTTCCAAAGCGGTTAAAGCCCCTTTAATGCCTCTGTAGAAAATTAAAAATCCAATTATTAAAAAACCAAACATTATAGCTCTCAAAAAATACTTTGATTTTTGGATTCTTTCATATTCTATTATAGGATTGATATCTGTATTTCCTATTCGATCTTTTTGATAATCGGCACTCAATGCATACGTTAAGGATCCAATTTTTGGTATGTAGAAATCATTTTCTGGAATTGGCACATGAAAATATGTCTCAAAATAATAAGGGGTAGCACCTACTTGTTTGTAAGTATGGTGGTGAAAATCACTAAAGGAGTATGATACATTTCCTGATTTTGCATCTATTACTGCATCAATCCTCTCTACATCTCCAACTTCTGTAAATGAACCAGTCTCATTCCAATAAAATATTCTTCTTATCACCCAATAGGGGATTTCATCTTCTGAAAAGAAAAATATTTCATCTCTGAAAAAATCAAAATTAAAATCTCCACTTAAATTAGCCAAAACTGTGCCATTAGCAATCTTATCTGCTTCTTGGGGGCTAATTACATCTTCATAAATATTTCCTTGATAATAGACTTTATTTTCTGTGTAGTTTGCAAATGATATTTCATATCGTTTATAATTCTCATCCCATTCAGGATGCCAATATGCACGATATCTAGGATAGTTATTTTTTGGTATATCTACTACCTCTACAGGATATTCTATTTTTTTAATAATTCTTCCGTTATCTGTTGCAATAAACTCTAATGTACCATTTTGATCCACATCATAAACTTGCACTGCTTTGTAATATGTGAAATGGGGAGGTACATTAAATTCAAGCGGAAAAAGGTCGCCGTCTCGAGTCACAATGCTAAGATTCTCAGAGATTAGGTTATCTATATGAAATGTTATAGGAAAATTATTGGGATTTTCAACTGATATAGTAATTGCTAGAGATTGATTATAATATGCAAAATTGTGTTCATTATTTGGTGATATATCTATATTAACTTCATCAATATCACCACTAGGTAGGGGTATAAAATATATTAATATAGTCAAAACAATTGGGAACCTAAATGAATATATTTTTTTAAATATATTTTCATCTTTTTGTTTAATATTCATAGTTAAGTGGATGATCAAAGATCACATATATTATATTTTTTGCTAATAGTTATAGATAGAAATTTTTTATGAATTACTCTATAACCTTCCAATTATCATTTTTTTATTTATTTCCAAACTGAGAAAAGATATTTTGACTATAATTTAATTTTAGAAACTTTATTTGATATTTAGCCAATTTTCATTTCAAACATATAAAGGTTTTGCAAAACTTTTTTTAACAAAATTAAGTTTACATATTATTATCATGATTATAGTAATTCATGATGAATCTCCCTCTTTTTTTTCTTTTTTTAAAAATAGCTAGATTTACCTTTTTAAATTTATTTAGGTTAGGTTTATTTTGAGTGAAAGTTAGATGAAGCATCTAAATGTAATGTTAGCTATCCTTATACCTTTGAGTGTATCTATTG
>CAYQAE010000056.1:0-12130 GCA_964415445.1 uncultured archaeon
GGGTCTGAAGGAAGTATATATGTTATTAGATCTAATAATACATTTTTTAATTGTTCAATTATAGGCAATATAACCACAGATTCAAATAGTTCTACAAAAATAATTTCATCATCTTTATCCAACTATATACTACTTAAACAAAATTCTATTGTTGAATTATCAAATATATCATATAATGAATTTAGTGAAAATTTAATAGTTGATAAACGTATTTTTCTATATCATAGCAGTTCTCTAATTGACTTAGTAGAACCATATGTAAATATTACATCTTCAGAAGACTCTGAAATCAAGGAATATAATCTAACTTGGTGTGGAGAAGATATAGGATATGGTCTTATTAATTATACTATATATCTCAATAATTCATTTTACAATAATTATTCAAAGAACATAAATAATGCTACTTTAGAATTATCACCGGGCATAAATAATATAAAAGTGATAGCTACAGACGGTGGAGGTAATATTTTTATTGATATAATTAATGTAGCTTTAAATGATACATCTCCTCCAACATACAAAAATATAACTGAAAGTTCAGAATCAATTGAGCTAGGTAATACAATTACAATATATATTGATGTAGTTGACAATATTGAGGTATGTGAAGTCTTAATTGAATTAAATGGATTTAATTATACTATGAAAAAAGATAACAATATCTATTCTTATAATTTATATCCACAAACTGATGGCACAAAATATTACAAGATATATATGAACGATACTTCAAATAATTGGAATTCTACGTCTAATTATGATTTTGAAGTTTTTGATACATCATCACCTAGATATGATAATATAACTGAATCAGCTGATCCTCTAGAATTGGGAGAAACTGAAATTATCACTATTGATATTTTTGATGGGTTAGGAATTATAGATCAAGTTTTAATTGAAATTGCCAACAAAAATTATACAATGACTAAATATTCAAAAAACACATACATATACAATAATTGGAATCCTTCGAGTATAGGAATTAAGAATTATGTAATTTATATGAATGATACTGAAAATAATATGAATATAACTTCAGGTTCTATCGAAGTTGAAGATACAACTGCACCTACATGGAATAATTTAGATGAAATATCTGATCCTTTGGAATTAGGTTTAAATGCATCTATCCAAATTAATGTATATGATAAAAATGGTGTTGGAGTTGCCTCTGTAATTTTAGAAGTAGAAGGTACCACCAATTATTCAATGGTAAATATTGATGGAAATACTTATGTAAATAATAGCTGGAAGCCTTCAAAAATAGGCATTCATAGCTACAAAATATATATGAACGACACTGAAGGAAATATTAATACCACTTTTTCAACTCTCAGTGCAGAAGATAATGCCCCTCCAACATATAAAGACATATTTGAAAGCTCAGATCCAATTATATTAGGTGAGACAATTACAATTTCAATAAACATCACAGATAATGTTGAAATATGCAAAGTTTTGATTGAATATTGTGGAATAAATCATACTATGGCAAAAAATGGAGATATTTATTCATATTCATTTAGAACAAAAAGCACGGGAAAGAAAACGTATATAATATATATGAATGATTCATCTGGAAATATTAATCAAATTGCAGGTTCATTTTTAATTAAATATCCTAAAGGAACTGTTTCAGTTGAATTAGGTTTCAATAAAATAAACTTATCAGAAAATAACATCTCAATTAATTTCAATTCAAGTGAAAATGGAATATTTACAATAACTACCACTTCTAAAACACCTACTATTTTAAACACTTCAAAATCAATAATATATCTTAATATTACAACTGATACAAATGTTTCAAATATAACAATTAGCTGGAAATATACTAATTCACAGCTAGCTGCATTAGGATTAATCCCAGAAGACCTTACATTCTTATATTGGAATGAAACTTCATCAAAATGGTTTGAAATTGAAACTGAGATAGATACTAAATTACAGATTATTAAAGCAAACTTAGACCATTTCTCATATTATGCAATTGGAGAAAAAATAGATAAAGACTTATCAAATGAATCTGGACTAACTAATTTATTTTTAGCTATCTTAATTATGGGTATAATTATAAGTAGCATTGTTGGTTTTTTTTCATTTACTGTAAAAAGACCAATAGGAAGCAATTCAGGGGGGCAATTGATTGTAGATAGACCTGTAACTCTTTCAATTTCACAAATCAAAGCAATAACACCCAAAAAAGCAAAGATTTTAAAGATATTATATGAGAATTACAATAACAGGCTTTCAAAGCCATATACTACCCAGAATGATTTAGCTAAGAAATTAAAGATTTCTTCTGCGACATTAAACCGTCATCTAAAAGAGTTAAAAGATGCAAACTTGATTAAAAAGATCAATTTCCCAGAAATAAAAAGAGATTATAAATATAGATATGATAGCCGAACTCTTTATGTCTATTATGTTGATGAACCCATACATGAACTAAAAGAAAATGGAAATTTTATCCCAACTTCTTTTGAAAATGAAGTTAGCAAAAATTAAAACTTTTTATTAAAAATTTTTTTAGTAAATGATCAAATTAGTTTAATAATCGTTTAAAATTACTATATGTAGGTTTAATAAAATAATAAATATATTAAGAGTATCAAAAAATAAGTTCAAAATTATAAGGTAATTTTATATGTATAGGTAAATATTCCTGCTAATTTGAAATGAAAAAAGCTTGCATTATCCAAAATATATTCAAAAAAGTTATCTCAGAAAAAATTAACTTCTAGCATTTCATGCTACTTCTTAGCACTAAATTTATATATGGTGATTATCACCATTAAATATACCTAATAACAAATTTATGTGATTTAATTGAAAAATCCAATTCAAAATGTTTATGGCGTGCATAAAAATAGAGCAGAAGACTTAATTAAAGTAAGATCATTAATACAAGAAATTACCAATATATGTGGAAATCAACTTAAATTAGAAGATATAGTAACAAAATCTAAAGTCACTGTTTAACGCTATTAAATTCCCGCATTTTCCACCACTCTGTGTCTACGAGAATTCTTCTCGTAGACACTTATATTTTCAAATTATATTTTTTTACGTGCTTATTTGTACTGTATCTTTAGCACCAAATTATATAATATACAGATGATTTAATCGTCTTTATTATCTACTCAGATTTTTTTGAGCTTTTTAATCTCTTGTTTACCTTTTTTTAGAGAGAGATATTTTTATCTACAAATTTATATGAAAAAGGTTAAACTTTAATGGCAAAAACAAAAAATACAACAATTGAAGAAAATAAGATACTATTAGGAGTCATTAATGCATCTCAGGATGCTATTGCGATTGCAGATCTTACTGGTACCATAGAATATATTAATGATTCTTTTATAGATTTTTGGGGATATTCTGATCGAGAAGAGATTCTTGGAAAAAACGCTGTCGATTTTTGGAAAAGCAAAAAAGAAGCTGTTAATGTAATCGATGCACTTTTTGAAAAAGGGTCATGGAACGGTGAATTAATTGGAAAAAGAGCCGATGGATCGTTTTTTACTTCATATCTCAATGCAAAAATGATCTATGATTCAAATAATGAACCAATCAGAATGTCAGGTTCATTTATGGACATCTCTGATTTAAAAAAGACCAAAAAGAAACTACAAGATAGTAAACAGCGATATAAAAAGCTGCTCAATACTCTAAGCGAAGGAATATGGGTTATAGATGAAGAAAATTATACTTCATTTGTTAATCCAAAGATGGCAGAAATTTTAGGATATACTGCTGAAGAAATGATTGGAAAACATCTATTTGATTTTATGGAAAAAGATTGTATTGAAGAATCTAAAAGATATATCAAAAGAAGAAAAGAAGGAAAAAAAGATCAACATGAATTTCAATTTGATCGAAAAGATGGAAAAAAAGTATGTACATTAATGAATGTTGCACCACTTACTAATGATGAAGGAAGATATATAGGTGCAATTGCTGGAGTTCTTGATATCACAGAACGTAAAAAAATGCAACTACAATTAAAACGCAACAACAAACATTTGGAAATATTAAATTCAATAAGTATAGCAATAAATAAGTCACTTAATATCTCAGAAGTAATTGATACAGCGCTAGAGAAAACATGTGATGTGCTTGAAGCTGATGGAGGACTATTTTATCTTTGGAATGAGTCTAGTAAATCATTTAATCCTCTATCCTATCTTAGGATATCAAAAAAAGTTATCAAAGATGTCAAAGGATTTAAAATAGGACAAGGACTCTCAGGAACTGTAGCAGAAACACAAAAAGCATTAATAATATCTAATATAGCTGATAATAAAAAAAACATTTCAAAAAATGCAATAAAAGAAGGACTAAGATCGTATGCAGCAGTACCAATAATGATTAAAAACAAAACTGAAGCAGTTTTGACTCTTTTGTCAAAAAAATCTGATTTTTTTTCAAAAAGAGATCTGAAACTTTTAGAATCGATAGCAGTACATATTTCACTAGCATTACAAAATGCTAGATTATACCACAATTTGAAGAATTTTAACGAAAAACTAGAAAATAAAATAGAAAAAAAATCAAAAGAGCTAGAAAAGAGTACCAAAGATTTACAAAAAGCTATTAGAGCAGCCAATAAATCACAAACTTTAGAAAATCTCGGGATGTTTGCAGCAGGAATCGCACATGATTTAAATAATCATTTTGTATCTATAATGGGAAACATTGATCTTGCAAAAACAAAGTTAAAAAAGAATCAAAATCCATCAACTCTCCTAGATGATTCGATTCAAGCATGTAATAGAGCAAAAAAGTTAATAAAATCTATATTAACATTTTCAAAAGGCGAAAGACCAAAAAAACAAATTGTAAGTATTGAAAAAATCATTAACGAATCTTTGAATTTATCAATGAGTGGATCAAATCATAAATGCGAATTAAAAATTTCTCCAGATATTAAAAAAGTAAACGCAGACAAAAGACAAATTATTAATGTAATTACAAATATTATCATAAATGCTAAAGAATCTATGCCAAAAGGCGGAATTATCACAATAAAAGCAAAGAATATAGAAATCAAAAAAGATGATATTACTCAACTAAATGAAGGAAATTACATTAAAATTGAAATTAAAGATCAAGGAATAGGAATAGCAAAAGAAAATTATTCAAAAATATTTACTCCATTTTTTACTACAAAACCAAATGGTACAGGCATTGGATTAGCAAAATCTCATACAATCATTAAAAAACACAATGGAATTATAGATTTCGAATCAAACAAAGAAGGCACTAGTTTCTACATTTATCTTCCTGTGGCTAAATTAGATGACCAAAAAACTGAAGAAAATGCATCTAAACAAAAGAGCAAAGAAAAAGAGATTAAGAAAAAAATAATGATTATGGATGATGAAAGATCTATTAGATTCTTTTTCAAAGAATTTTTGTCCTTTTACAACTATGAAATAGTTGAAGCTAAAAACGGAGAAGAAGCTATAAAAAAATATAAAGAATCCATAAAATCAGATCCTATTGATCTCTTAATTATGGACCTTACAATTCCAGGAGGCATGGGCGGTATTGATGCAATTAAAAAACTAAAAGAGATCAATGAGAATGTTAAAGCAATTGTATCAAGCGGATATTCAAATGACGATGCATTGACTAAACCAAAAAAATATGGATTTTCTGCTGCAGTTGCAAAGCCTTTTGAGATTCAACAAATGCTTAAAATAATTAAAAAACTAACTAAATAATTTATTTTTTTATTCTTTTATTTTTAATAATTCTTCAATTAATCATTTTACTTTTTTTCAAGATAATAGATATAATTTTGTAAAAAACCTTTATGCGTTTTTCGAAAAATCCCTAACATAATATATTAATTTGAATAGATAGGTCAAAAAAGATGAGAATGATAACTACATCTATAGAAGGTAATTCATTTATAGGAATTTATGGAATTGCCACAGACAATTATATTATACTTTCAGAAATTATCAAAAATACAAAAAAGTTTGAAGAAGTCTTAAAAGTTGATGCAATAACCACTGATATAGCTTCATCAAGAGTAGTAGGATGTCTGTGTTGCGGAAATTCAAACGGGATAATAGTTTCTAATTTTGGAAATAATTCTGAAATTGAAAAAATAAAGCAACTAAATATAAATGTAAAAAAAATTCAATCTAAACATAATGCCATAGGTAATTTAGTACTGGCAAATGATAGAGGTGCTATTGCTTCTGAGATGCTCAATAAAAATACATTAAAAGAAATTGAAGACATATTAGGAGTTGAAACAATTCATTCCACAATAGCAGGTTTTAAAAATGTTGGATCTGTCGCTGTATCTACAAATAAAGGTATTATAGCACATCCTGCAATTAAAGAAGATGAAATAAAAATATTAGAAGATGTTTTAAAAGTTGAAGTTGACATTGGAACTGCCAATTTCGGAGTTCCTTATCTAAATTCGTGCTTAGTTGCAAATTCAAATGGAGTAGTAGTTGGTAGTAATAGTTCAGGTACTGAATTGATAAGGATAGAACAAGCATTAGATTTAATAGGATGATTGAGATGGGAATTAAAAATTATCGTAGTGTGGGAACATTTAGGATGGGAAAAAAATACCACCCGTTTACTAAAGAGATAAGAGCTACAGATGAAAAACAAGTAAGAGAATTAATATTTACCCATTTTGGAAGTTGTCATGGACTAAAGAGAAATTTAGTAAAAATTGAAAAAATAGATGAAATAAAAGATGATAAAGTCGAAGATATATTCCTAAAACAATTAATTCAAGCAAGGGAGCAAATTGAGTGAGAAAAATCAAAGAAATTTAGTAGCAGAGACAAGAAATTTGAGAGACCAAATTAACGCCTTAAAGAAAAATTTAGACATGGTAGATTCAACTATCAAAGAGAGAATGGTTACTGCAGAGACTTTAACTAATTTAGGTAAAATTGAAAAGGATGAAGAAATATTAGTTCCAATTGGTTCTGGATCATATATTAAAGCTACTACTAAAAATATAGACGAAGTATTGACTGGAGTGGGTGCAGGAATCTCTATTCAAAAAAAGAGACTACAAGCAATCAAAAGTCTAAATAATCAAGTAAATGAATTTGAAAAAATTAAAGTTAAACTTACTCAAAATCTAGAGAGTCTATCTATGAGATACCAAGAGCTACAAACTCAAATATCCCAATTATCACAAGGGGGCAAATAATATTTGTTCTCTAAATTTAAAAAGAGAGTAAAACTTTTTTTTAAAAAAATAACTAAAGGAGAACTCGCAGAAGGTGATCTTGATGATGTTTTGTGGGATCTTCAAGTTCTACTTTTAGAAAATGATGTTGCATTAACTGTAGCAGAAGAGATCTGTGAAAAATTAAAAGAAAAACTAGTAGGTGAAAAATTAAGTCTAAAAGAAGGAATTGATGCAAAGAGCATCAAACAACTAAAAACGATTCTTCTTCAACTTCTACATGAAAGAGTTGAATTTGTAGATTTAATTAAAAGTGGAAAAAAACCAAAAGTAATCTTATTTTTAGGAATTAATGGAACAGGGAAAACTACCACTATTGCAAAAGTAGCAAAGCTACTTTTAGATAATAAATTATCTGTAATATTTGCAGCATCAGATACCTTCAGAACAGGATCAATTGAGCAACTTCAAAAGCATGCAAAAAGACTCAATGTTCGGTTAATAAAACATGACTACGGTGCAGATCCAGCAGCAGTAGCATTTGATGCGATAAAATCAGCACAAGCGAGAAAAATTGATGTAGTATTAGTTGATACTGCAGGAAGAGTCCATACTAATAAAAATCTAATGCGAGAGCTTGAAAAAATAAATAGAGTAACTAAACCGGACTATAAAATATTTGTTGGAGATTCTCTAACAGGGAATGATGCAGTAGAGCAAGCAAAAAAATTTAAAGAAGCAATAGGAATAGACGGATCAATTCTTACAAAAGTAGATGCAGATGTAAAAGGAGGAGCTGCAATATCAATAGCACATGTAACAGATAAACCAATTTTTTTCTTAGGCGTGGGCCAAGAATATAAAGATCTTGAAGAATTTGACAAACATAAATTTGTTGATATGTTATTTAGCTAAATTATTTTTTCTATTTTGTCCAAAATATGATAATATATTTTTCCATTTTCTATAATTTCTTTATCATCATGAAAATACAAAGGAGCTTCTTTATTTAAAGTTTCTTTGAAATATTCTCTCCATGGTTTTGGAATTTTTTTAGGTAATTTAATTCCCATGATTTTTGCTAAAATTATAGTCCAAGCACGAGGTACAAGTTTTAGACCGTACCCCCCACCACCTACTATTATCCATTTATTAGAATATTTTGAAACTAAATTATGAATAAATCCAGCAATTTTTTCATAAGTATGAGTTGTAAGTCTAAAATGGCCTAAAAGATCATTTACATGGGTATCTACACCAAATTGAGTAAAAACATAATTGGGTTTAAATTTTTCAAATATTTTAGGTAAAATTTTTTCTAAAATATCAAAATAAACATTAGCTGGAATTTTAGGAAGAAATGGCACATTTAAAGTAGTATTTAATCCTTTATAATCTCCTCGCTCCTCAATTGAACCACTACCTGGAAATTGATATCTACCATCTTCATGAAAAGAAAGACAAAAAACATTAGGATCATTATAAAATAAATTTTGCACTCCGTCTCCATGGTGAACATCTAAATCAATATATAATATTTTTGAGCTAGATTCTTTTGATCTTAAATAACTCATTCCAACTGCTATATCATTGAATATACAAAATCCAGAGGCTGAAGACCTCTGAGCATGGTGCAAACCACCACCTATATTCATTGCGTAATTTACTTTATTTTTGCAAACTAATTTTGTAGCATCTAATGTAGCTCCTGCAACTAAAGATGCAGCTTGATACATATCTTTAAAGATTGGATTATCGCCTGTACCTATATTGTATTTAAATAATTCAGCTAAATTTTGATCTGAATTCGAATCTATAGCTTTTACAGCTTCAACATATTCTTTTGAATGTACTCTTTGGAGATCTTTGTATTTTGCAGGTTTGGGTTCAACTAAAGTTAAATTGTTATTTTCAAATAGGTTCAATTCATTAATTAGTTCATAAGTTAACTTCAATCTAATAGGGTTGAAGGGATGGGTTTTACCAAAGCGATATTTCAAAAAATTATCAGAGTATATAAAAGCTAATTTATCCATCAGATGAATCACCATTTTTTGTATAAATATCTATTTATATCTATATAATACCTATATAGCCTTCTTTCGCATAACTTTAATAATGATGTTATTTTATGTAAAGCTAGTGATACATATGAAAACAAAGAGAATATTACCAATTTTTGCTTTGGTTTTTATCTTTGCTGGTGTAAATAGTGTAAATGCAGCTACACAGCTTTCAACGACAAATGTTGATAGTATTTTTGCAGTTGTTATGGAAAATGACGAAGTAAGAGCAACAATAGTTCCAAAGAGAGGATGGAGAATAGTAAAATACGAAATAAAACAGACAGGGAATAATGTATTGGCCAATGATGAAAGTGGAGATACTGATGCAGAAAAACACAAGCCAATAGGTGACGAACCTGATAATCCTGAAGAAACAGATCTTGTATGGAATGAGAACTATCCTGGTACAGAAGATAGGTTTACTAACATAGGTGAATATAAGGGAGATGTCGAATGGAGACCTTGGGTTTTTGGAGAAAGTAGTTTTACTTCAATGATAATAAAAAATAATTCAGAAATTGTACAAGTATACAATTACGTAGAAGATTTTTTAGGTCCAGATAAAGAAGGAAAAACATGGATAGATGGCGCTAGATTATACAAAGTATATACATTAGTAAATGGATCTAATGCAATAAGAATGGATTATAAATTAGTAATAGGCGATAATGGCTTTGCAGATCTTGTATGGGCATTTAAAGCACAATTAGCACTAGGCGGTGGCGTAGATGACGGAGATATTCTAGCTATAGATGGATCATTTTATAGACATTGGGCAGGAGGACCTAAAAATAATGTTCAGGCTGAAAGAAAATATGATTGGCCAGCAACAGGATTAACAGAATACCACTCTGGAAATGATATACCCGATTGGACAGGCACAGGACCAGCAGATCAGAGCTCTGCTGATTTTGATAAAGAAACTGACGAAGGACACATGAAAGCTTATGTTAAATCTGAAGCAAAATATGCTGCTGCTTTTGATCCAAATACAGATGAATATACCATGGTAACATTACCTTATAAAGCAATGAAAGTAGATTCTAGTGGAAATAGTGAATATATTACATTTGCACAATACTTTGGTGTGTGGATGACATACAATGATGAATATGAACCACTTCAGTATAATTTAGAGGCAGCAACAACTGCAGCAGATGTAGCAGGCGAAGCAAAAAGCAATAGTTTACCTATAATTAAACTTGAAGAACAAGAAACACTTTATTGGACAGCATATTTTTCAGCAGGAAAAGATTCTAGCCTAGATATATCTACAACTACAATTGGAGACATTTCAGGAAATGCTAGCTTGCAAACAATGTATGACAACATCATGTCAAAATATCTAACATCAGGATACACTATTAATACAATTCCAGAATGGGGATTAAATGATCCTAATGATCCATCAGAAAATACTAATTCAGCAGAAATTTCACCTGAAGAAAAAAATATATCAGAATCAAGTGATAGCGGATTTTTAGGTATTTGTGGTCCAACTATTCTTTTAGGTTTAATTGCAGGACCATTAGCACTAGCAGCGAAAAAAATGAAAAAATAAATTAACCCTTTTTTATTTTTTTTATTTTGTAACTTCAAATTGACAATAAGGATCTCCTTTTGCACTGCACTTTGTTTCTTCAAGTTTAGAGAATTCACCAACAGTTACAGATGCTATTCCTGCCAAAAGTCCTCTTGAGATGTGACAAACGCAATCATTTGACTTTTTTCCATAAGCTTCAAGATATGCCTCAGCTTCCCAACTATAATAGTATTTCATTATGAATTTACCGTTTTCTTCTCTAATTTCTGGTCTACCCCAACCAAAAGGTTTAGCCAATTTAACATGAGCAAAAAAAGCGTCTTTTCCACTTTTTCCTAGTGATCGCTGAAAATTTAGACCAGTATTCATTCCTGCATCTTTTGCAGCGTTAAAAATAAGTTCATTCACCTTTTTTGGATCACAAAGATTATTTGCATTCTTTTTAACAAGACCTAAAACTTGGAGAGATAACAACACAAACCTAACTCCCAAACCAGAAATTCTACCTTCTGAATCCTGCAAAGCTTTTCCATCGGTAATTGTGGGAACTTTTGTCTCTTCTAGATATTTTCTTATAGCATTTTTTATTAAAGCAGTCTTTGTTGTCGCTTTTCCCCCTTTAACTGCTTCTTCAACCTTATTAGAAAGATCTAGTGGCAACCCAACATTTATGTATTTTTTTTGCATAATTTACCTCTATCCATGCCCCATATAAATATTTGTATAATTTATATATAAATTTAGACCTCAACACTCATCAAAGTAAATAAATCTCTAAAACCTGTAGCAAAGCCTAAAGTCATAAGGGATCCAATTAGTACTGCACGACTGGCTGGATGATAATTTTCATAGTCAAGATATAATAAAATAGGAATAACTATTAAAAATTTTAAAACAAAAAGAATTTCTGCTCCAAAGATATCAACAGCAACTCCACCAAAATAATGTTCTTCAAATCTTTCAAACCATTTTACACCTACATAAGTCGTTACAACATCAAAAATATGAGAATTTAGAGCAACAATACTCTCTTTAGACATGAATTTATAAAAAACTAAACTAAAAACTAAAGATAGAGGAACAAAAAGATAAATAGTTTTATATAGAGGATCATAGATTTTAAAATTTATTATAATCAAATATATTGAAGGGATAACTAAAATAAAACCAAGAACAGTAGCTAGATAAAATTTAGTCTCTTCTTTTTTAAAAATATATTCAAAAACAACTCCTGCAAAATAGATAAGTGCAATTATAAAAAATATAGTAGGAGTAATAAAAAACCAATAATCACCAATTCCTCCTGAATCCACTAATGAACGCAAAGAAGCTCCTAAA
>CAYQAE010000056.1:12140-12347 GCA_964415445.1 uncultured archaeon
TAAAAAGACATATCAAATTTCAGTTTAGATTTTATAAAAATTTTTATGATGATTAAAAGACATATTATAGCTATAAATGCATAAACTAAAGTATTTACAATATTATATCCTGAATGTTCTGTAATAGGATCTACAAAATAATCTTCAAAAAAAGACAAAATCATATCACCACAAAAACCAAATTAAAGGCAAACCGAAATAAAGATA
>CAYQAE010000057.1:0-4299 GCA_964415445.1 uncultured archaeon
TATGGAGAAATTGAAAATTCTATCGATCAATATGTAGAAGATATTGAAGCCACAGGATATCAAGCTACGGTTATAAATTGGTCTTCTTCAAATGTCACAGAATTGAGAGAGTATCTTAGAGATAATTATTCTTCAGGATTAGAAGGCGCGGTGCTAGTTGGTGAATTACCTTATGAAGTATATTATACGTCATCTTATTATAATTCTCAATATGGTTATTGGGAGTTCCCAAACAATGAAACTTTTCCTTGTGATCTTTATTTGATGGATCTTAATGGTATTTGGATAGATGAAGATACTGATGGGATTTACGATAATCATACAGGTAATATTGAACCAGAAATATGGGTAGGGCGAATTAACCCATCAAAATTATCAAATGCAAATGAAACTGATTTTTTAATTAATTACTTTGCAAGAAACCATGAATATAGAATGGGTACAAAAACTAGATCGCATCGAGCACTTTTGTATGTTGATGAACCTTGGTCACCTTATGGTGCTGAATGGCAGATGGATTTTAGTAATGCATATAGAAATGAATCCATGACTCTTATAAATCAAACAGCTAATACTATTGATACCGATTATGAAAACAGAATCACTCAAGATTACGAATTTGTTTGGTTGCTTGTTCATTCTTATTATGATGAACATACCTTTTCAACAGGAACTACTAATTTTGTTGAAATAAAAAATATAAATCCTATGCCTTTTTTTTATAATTTATTTGCATGTTCTGCTTGTAGATTTAATGAAACAGATAATATAGGAACACAATATTTATTTACAAATAATACGCTTACAGTATTGGGTTCAACAAAAGAAGGGGGAATGCAAATGTCAAGAATCTTCTATGAAGATATTGGATCAAATGAAACTATTGGAGAATCTCTTATTCATTGGTTGACTAATTCTAGCAAAGGTGTTGCAAGGCCTCGTTGGTCATATGGTATAGTAATACTAGGTGATCCACTTCTTACAATCCATCACAATATTACTAGATCAACTTCAGATGGATCGATAGATCTCATAGCTATCGATGGCACATTAGAAGCCAACTTAACTAAATTTGTAGTTAATAAATATGTAACACTTAAAGCTACTATAAATTATACAGGAAATAGAGATTTAGAAGATGTAAATGTTAGTTTCTATCTAAAAGATGAAAACAATATTGTCTCAATTGCATCTAAATTAGTTAATATATCTAAAAATTCACAAAAACAAGTTCAAATTGAAATTGAGCTTACAAAAGGTTTATTTGAAAAAATAGAAGACTCAGGGATAAAATCAGGAGATATAACACTATTAGTCAAAATTGATCCAAACAATGAAATAGCTGAAACAAATGAAAATAATAACGAACAGACTTTAACTATTGAATTATTAATCCCAGAAGATACAAAAGATAAATTTTTAGGAATATGTGGTCCAACTATTCTTTTAGGATTAATTATAGTTCCAACAACAATATTTTATAGGAAAAAAGTTTAAAAAAATAAAAAATTAATAGTTTCTGCTAAAGTAAATCTTTTTGCCTTCTTTAGTCTCATAAATATCTATCGCTTCTACGGAATAATTTCTTGAATTTTTAAAATGATCCACAATGTCTTTATGCTCTGCATCTAATTCACCTATATAAGATGCATTAAGATTCTCAGATAATTCTAATTTATATATTTTATACGTAGTATCTATTTTTTTAGCACCCATTTCTAGCAAATCAGAAATGTTGGTTACTCTAATTTCATCTGCTTCAATTTGCTCTAAATCAATTTTTAACTTCTTAGAAATCTCTTGTAATCTTTCTCTGATTTTATTGATGTCTTCTTTTGTAAGCTTGCCTTCTATAGATGATCTTCCTCTGCGAAGCATGCGCTTCCATTGATTTTTATCCCATGTGATGTAATTCCCATCTACTGTTATTTTTTCTTCTATAATTTTTATATTTTTTAATTTATCTATTCTTATCACCTCTTTTTTTAATTTATTAATTAAAATAGAATCATTATCCACAGAAGTGACAAAAAACTCCATAGAGTTAATTTATTCTAATTAGAATAAAATAAGACGATATAAATCATCTATAGCTTATCAAATATAATTATAAAGCATATAAAATTTCTCTAAAAAAATTATCTTTTTTTTCTTTGTTATCTAAATTAATCAAAAAATAAAAGAAAAAAATTAATTATAATTCATCTAATTTGTTTTTTAATGATTTTTCAAATGTTGGATCACTATTTAAATCGATAGAGTGAACTTCTTCTTCAATTAATAATTCATAACAAAATTTATGATAAAATTTTTTTGTTAATTTATTTTTTACAGCATTATCTTTTTGAAGAATAGATTTTTTGCAATAGTCACAAATTATTTCACCTTTCTCAAATTTTTCTTTTTTGTTTTTTTCCACTTCTAAATCACTTAAATTGTATTTTTAATATTTAAAAATAAATTCTCTATCTAAAGTGACAAATGAATTTTTAAAATTCATATATATTCTATTTAGAATAAAATAAGATGATTAAACCATCTGAAATATAATATTAGACTATTTAAAATATAAATATTTCTAAAAATTTGCTTCAATTACAACTTTTATTCTGGCATCATCTCATCAAAAATGTCAAGATCAGGAACATTATCACTATTATTGCTATTTTTAAGTTCTTTGAAGATTTCTTTAATTGGTTTACAAAGTATTGATAAATATTCATAAGGCATACCAGTTATGTCTCCAATAATAGTATCTATTTTAAAAATAGAACTTTCTAAATCTTCTAATAAATTTGATTGATTATAACCCACAGTATATAACGTTTTATATATAGCAAGACAATATTTTAGATCATTTTCTGGTGCAGCAAAATCAAAATCAT
Organism: uncultured archaeon; assembly: GCA_964415445.1. GTDB lineage: Archaea > CAYQAE01 > CAYQAE01 > CAYQAE01 > CAYQAE01 > CAYQAE01. Next base: position 2,886 of record CAYQAE010000057.1, read on the forward strand.
TTTTATAATTATCTAAAAGCTCTGCAATTGCTTGTATAATTTCTTTTTTCTCTTGGAAGCTAAAAAGAGAATCTGAAATTAAAATATTCGCTAAAGATCCTATTATAGCTGTGGAGGTATCTTTATCTAAAAATGATTTTTCAAAACTTTCAGTAAATGTAGAGATCATATTTAAATCTTTGAAAATAGTTAAAATTTTTGTGAGAATTTTTTCTCTATCTATTTGAGAGATTGCATCAAATTGGGTAAGGACATCTAAAAGTTGTTCTTTTGCAAGATCCAATATTTCTGCATCTTTTGAAAATGGAGTCCCTTTAAGTGAAGATAACAAAGCGCAATGAGGTTCTATAGCCTCTGAGATTGAAGTATTTTGATCAAGAGTAGATATATCTGGAAAATTAAATTCAAGTAGTATCAAATCTTCTTTAACTTGCTCTTTGATTTTTAAAATAAAATTCTCATCTTTTAATAGTTCTGAATCTTTAACTCTAGATAAAAGATAAATTAATGCATATAAATGTTGATCTTCTGATTTTAAGTTATCAATTGTATCTAAAACATCAGAAAACAAAATATTTACTTCATCATACTCTAATATATCTTTATTATCCAAAACTATTTCTAATAAATCTAATTTAGGCTTGTAATAATTAGAATCATATATTATTTCAAAGAATTTTAAAAAATGATTTTGAATTAAATCTTTATTGATGCCCCCTATTAAAAAAATAAAATTTTCTATAGTATTAATTCTTGACAAAATTGTATCTAACAATAATGATGAAAATTCCATATTATTAGATGAATTAAGAAGAGTTATCACACACTTTCCAATATTATTATCTTCAGAAAAAACGAGTTTAGCTAAAGAATCAACTATAGGTAATTTTTTATCTAAATCTATATCATTTATAAAAGCAGAAAATCCTTTTGCAATCCATTCAGGTTTTGATATAAATTCATAACTGATTTCGGAATTTAAATAGGCTATAGGTTTAAAAAGAACATCGGAAGTATAAAAATCACTCAATAATTCTTTTTGTATTTCTTTGTTTTCCAAATTATCTATATATTTCAAAAATAAAGATAACAAAAACGTATCTTTAGGAAATTTTTGAGTCGATATTAAAAAATTAATAATATGAATCGAATTAAATTTAGAATCATTAGATAATTTTTGGAATCCTTCCAAAATTTTCTCTTCATCATAAAGATTTAATTTTTTAACAACCCATTTTAATTCATCATACCAATTTATCATATAAACGCCTTTAAAATATTATAAAACATATAAAAACACATCATTTTAATTAAAAAAGTCTAAAAAGACCTAAAATATTCCTAAAGGAATAAAATATTCTTACAAAAAATTTTTGTGAACTTATTATTAATCAATGATATTAAACCTGATATT
>CAYQAE010000057.1:4309-9375 GCA_964415445.1 uncultured archaeon
CCAATTAAAAGGATCCTCATCTGGATCTATTAACTGTTTTTCTTCTTCTTTTTTCTCTTTTTTTTTGTTTTTTTTATCTTCTTCCATCTTTATATCACTTTATTTATTATTTAAATATTTTTAACAAAATTAGATATTTTTAAAGTGACATATTACTCTAAAAGAGTCACATAAAGCTAATTGAAACAAAAGAGATGACTATATCATCTATTAACATTTAATATATACTAGTTATGTTATAAAATTATTTACCTCAAAAAATAAAAGTATCGCTTTTTTGATTTATATGACAGCAATGAAATTAAATTTACCTAAAAAAGACTTTAGATCGGATTTTCATATTCATACTTATAGATGTGGTCATGCTAGTCAGTCTATGAGTGTATTTAATATTATAAAAGAATCTGAAAAAAAAGGATTAGAGTCTATCGCTATATTAGACCATGTCTCATGTAAAAAAGATGAGAGAAGAATATTTGAAATTAAAGAAGAAGTTCAATCAATAAAGACTGATCTTAAAGTATATGTATCTGCAGAATGTGATGCAAAGGATTCAATTGGGTTTTCTCCAAAAATAGCATGTTCCAAAGAATTGAGAAAAATAACAGATTTTATATTTTGCTCAATCCACTCTATCCCTTCAGTTGGAAAAAATTGGTATCCAATAATTCCAATCTCAAATAAAGAGGAAATAAAAGAATCTTGGAAGATATGGATTAAAAATTTGTTTCAAAAAGTTGATTTTGACATATTAGCACATCCATTTATGGTTTTGGGGATATATAAAGTTGTAAATAATTTAGAAAATGACTTAGAATTAATTGATCTTTTAATAAATTTAGCAAAAAAGAATAAAAAAAAGCTAGAATTTAATGATTCAATTCCTCTAAAATCTAAAAATGAAGTTTTTAACAATACATACGAAATATTCATAGATAAATGTCTAAAAAACGATATAAGATATATTTTAGGTTCAGATTCACATTCTTTAGAGAGAATTGGCCAATATAGTTGGCTACATTAATTTAAATAGAAATATTTCAATTCTTTGAAATTTACCAAAAACTTTTTATATCTGAAAGTAAGTATATTAAAGTAACTGACCCATATAAAGTAAAGGTTAAAACACTTATCTTTAGGATAAAATTTAGAAGGTATGAGCTATGTTAGATATATTTGACCTATTAGGTAGCCAAACTAGGCGTAAGATATTAGAATTACTAAGTGATGAACCTAGTTATCTCTCCGAAATATCTAAAGTTTTAGGAATAGGACATAAGGCATTAATATCACATTTAACTAATTTAGAAGATTTTGGACTCCTAAAATCATATGAAAAAGAGTCTAGCCGAGCACCTAGCCGTAAATATTACAAAATTTCAAAAGATACTTGTCTTTGGGTAAGAATTTCATCAAAGGGATATCAAACAGAAATCTTTGATCCTAAAAAGAAAATTCCAAAAGGACTCAAAAATATCTCAAATCTAAAAGATAGATTTAATGAAGTAGATAAGAATCTAAAGGAGATAGATTCTTACACTGATTTAAATAAAAAATTTTCAGAGATTTACTCTACCTTAAATGATTTAGTCAATCTCAAAAACCAATTATTGAGTTCTCTATATAATGTAGAAAATAACATGTCTGTTTTGCAACATGAGATGGAAGATACATTAAATGAATTATTTAATCCAGATGAAGCTGAAGTAATATCTGCTATAATTGGTGAAAAAAACACTTTAGAAGAAATAGTAGAGCATACTCGAATGAATCCATATCATGTGATGTATATTTTGAAAGATTTTGAAGAAAAAGGATTAGCAAAGAAAAAAGGAAATGGATGGGCCTTATCAGAAAAATACTTAAAAGAGCAAAAAAAGGCTTTAGGAGATGAGTAATTATGGCAGCGAAAAAATCTAAAACAAAAAAGAAAAAAACAGCGGATAATGAAATGAACAAAAGAGTTACAGAGTTAGAAGAAGAGATTTTAGAGCTTAAAAAAGAATTAGAAAAAAAGACTGAAGAATCTGAAGAATATCTTGACCATCTTCAGAGATTAAAAGCAGAATTTGAAAACTACAAAAAAAGAGTTATGAAAGAGAAATTAAATATAGCTAACCAAGCAAAACAGGAGTTTATTAGCAAATTTCTAGATATAGTTGACAACTTTGAAAGAGCAATGGAACATAAGGATAATGCTAAAGATAAAGAAGAATTTATAAAAGGAATTGAGATGATAGAGAATCAGATGATAAATTTACTTACTTCAGAAGGAGTAGAGCCTATTGAAGCAATAGGCAGTGAATTTGATCCTACAAAACATGAAGCTGTAATGTGTGTTGCAGATGAAAATCATCCTGACAATACTGTAGTTGAAGAAATAAAAAAAGGATATATGTTTAAAGATAAATTAATTAGACCATCTATGGTAAAAGTATCAAAAAATGAATGTTAATATATAAGGAGTGTGATAAAAATGGGTAAAATAATAGGAATTGATTTAGGAACAACAAATTCGGCAGTAGCTGTAATGGAGGGAGGATCCCCTGCAATAATCCAAAGTGCAGAAGGTGGAAGAACAGTTCCATCGGTAGTAGGATTCTCTAAAGAGGGAGAACGTTTAGTTGGCCAAGTAGCAAAAAGACAAGCCATTACGAATCCAAAAAATACAATCTATTCAATAAAACGATTTATGGGTAGAGAATATGAAGAAGTAGCTGAAGAGATAAAACAAGTATCCTACGAAATAAAAAAAGGATCTAAAGGCGGAGTAAAAGTTAAAGCTAAAGATAAAGAATATACACCACAAGAGATCTCTGCAATGGTTTTGCAAAAAATAAAACAAGATGCAGAAGAATATTTAGGAGAAGAGGTAACAGATGCAGTAATTACAGTACCTGCATATTTTAATGACTCACAAAGACAAGCTACAAAAGATGCAGGTAAAATTGCAGGCTTAAATGTAAAGAGAATAATAAATGAACCAACAGCTTCTACCTTAGCTTATGGATTAGATAAAGAAAGTGATCAGAAAATACTAGTATTTGATCTAGGTGGAGGTACGTTTGATGTATCAATTTTAGAAGTAGGAGAAGGTGTATTTGAAGTTAAAGCAACAAATGGTGATACCCACCTAGGTGGAGACGATTGGGATCAGCGTCTTATTAATTATCTAGTTTCAGAGTTTAAAAAAGATACAGGAGTAGATCTTAGCAAAGATAGCCTAGCACTACAAAGACTTAAAGAAGCAGCAGAGAAAGCAAAAGTAGAATTATCAGGAATCGCAAAAGCAAATGTAAACTTACCGTTTATTACCTCGGATAGTTCTGGGCCAAAACATTTAGATATAACAGTTACCAGAGCTAAATTTGAGGAATTAACTAGTGATCTATTAGATAAAACAAAAGGTCCAATGCAAAAAGCAATGGATGATGCAAAACTAAAACCATCAGATATTGATAAAGTTCTTCTAGTTGGTGGATCTACTAGGATGCCAGCTGTTACTAATCTAGTTAAAGATTACTTTGGAAAAGAACCTTATAAGAACATCAATCCAGATGAATGTGTAGCAATAGGTGCTGCAGTTCAAGGTGGAGTATTAGGTGGAGAAGTAAAAGATGTATTGCTTTTGGATGTAACACCACTCTCATTAGGTATTGAAACACTTGGTGGAGTATTTACTACCTTAATTGAAAGAAATACCACCATACCTACTAAAAAAAGCAAAGTTTTTTCCACTGCTGCAGACAACCAAACATCAGTTGAGATACATGTACTTCAGGGAGAGCGACAGATGGCAAAAGATAATCATACATTAGGTAGATTCCAGCTTTTAGGAATACCGCCTGCACCAAGAGGGATACCTCAAATTGAAGTTACTTTTGATATTGATGCAAATGGTATATTGAATGTATCTGCAAAAGATCAAGGTACAGGAAATGAACAAAACATTAAAATCACAGCAACTACAAATTTAAGTGAAGAAGAAGTAGAGAAGATGAAAAAAGAAGCAGAAGAGCATGCAGAGGAAGATAAAAAGCAAAAAGAATTAATTGAAACTCAGAATCAAGCAGAAACGACCATAATTTCTTCTGAAAAAACTCTAAAAGAAATGGGAGACAAAATTGATAAATCAAAGAAAGAAAAAATTGAGAAAGCAATTAAAGAACTCAAAGAAGTAAAAGACGACAAAGATGTAGAAAAAATCAAAGAAAAACTAGAGACCCTAAACAAAGCTTTCCATGAGATTACAACAGAAATGTATCAAAAAGCAGCACAACAAGCTCAACAAGAGCAAGCAAAAAATCAAGGACAAAATAAACAAGACGATAATGTGCATGATGCAGATTACAAAGTAGACGAAGAGAAAACATAAATTCTTCTATTTTTTTATTTTTTAGGTGCTCCTTTTGGCAAAAAGAGATTACTATGAAGTTTTAGGCATAGATAAAAATTCATCTGAAGATGAAATTAAAAGAGCTTATAGAAGATTAGCTAGAAAATATCATCCTGATGTAAATAAAGCTGCAGATGCTGAACAGAAGTTTAAGGAAGTTGTAGAAGCATATGAAGTTCTAAAAGACCCACAAAAAAGAAAACAATACGATCAATTTGGTCACGCTGGACCGGGTGGCGGTGGATTTGGAATAAATATGGATGAAATTTTCAAAAATTTCAGATTTGGAGGGGGTTTTGAAGATATTTTTGGAGATTTTGGATTTGGAGATATTTTTGATATTTTCAGAGGTAGAAGCAGGCGCTCAAGACAAAAAGGGCCAGAAAGAGGAGCAGATTTGAGATATGATTTAGAATTATCTTATGAAGAAGCATATGATGGAATTGAAGCGAAAATAGAAGTACCTCGGATGGAATTATGCCCACAATGCAATGGATCTGGTGCAGAACCCGGATCTAAAGCTAAGACTTGTGATCAATGCAGGGGAACAGGTCAAGTTAAACAAGTTAGAAGAGCTGGTTTTTCACAGTACGTTACTGTTTCAGCATGCAACAAATGTGGAGGAGATGGAAAAATAATTGAAAATCCATGCAAAAGATGCAAAGGTCAG
>CAYQAE010000057.1:9385-10561 GCA_964415445.1 uncultured archaeon
AGAGACGAAATATAAAAGTAAAAGTTCCAGCAGGCGTAGATAATGGATCACATTTGCGTATGGCGGGCGAAGGCGAAGCTGGATCAAGAGGAGGTCCTCCTGGAGATTTATATATAGTAATTCATCTAAAGAAACATGATAAATTTGAAAGACATGGTCTAGATGTATACATAGAATATCCTATTGATATTGTAAAGGCTACTTTAGGTGCAAAAGTCAAAGTACCTACATTAGAAGGAGAAGAAGAATTAAAAATACCAAAAGAGACCCAAACTGGAGAGATATTTAGATTAAAAAAGAAAGGATTTCCCCAAGTAGACGGAAGAAAAAGAGGTAATCAATTTATTAAAGTAAGAGTGAAAACTCCTACCAATTTATCAAAGAAACAAAAACAATTATTAGAAGAATTTGCACAAAGTTAAAAACTACTTTTTTTGAAAAACAAAAGATAAAGTAAATCCAGAAATTATAGGAATAGCTATTACATAAAGTAATGTTTCAGTAGTTAAAATATCATAATCCGCAAAATCTCCTTCTATATCTTCTAAAGCAATAAAACCACTTATTAAAATAAAAATAGCCAAAAAAATACCAAATAATATTCCACTTTCCATTCTTTTGGTCAACGCAGCATTTAATATCGCAAAAGCAAATAGCAAAATATAATGATAAACTCTATTTAGTTCCAAACCTTGAAGTTCCCAAAGATCTTCTCTATCATCATATTCCAATTCATATGTCCAAAGCACTAAATCTGTTTCATAACTACCTCCTGCCCAAAGAAAATAAATAAAATGTTTATCAGATAAATCATCACTATGATTTGAATCTTCTACTTCATTTGAAACATATAAAAATCCTAAAAGATAAACTAAAAACGCAAAAAGTAAAGGAAAGAGGATTATATTTCTTTGAGATTTCTTTTTATGTGGAGACATAATTTTCAACTTAGAAATTAAAATTTTGAAATATTTAAATCCGACAATAATTTATTATTATCTCAAATTTTATAAATTCAATAAATACTTTGATAAAAAAGTTAAAAAAAATACAATGATTGCTATTTTCTTTTTTATGAGTTTTAGCTATTAATATGATCTTGATATCTTTTTTGGTCTAAATTTTATATGTTAATGCTAAATTAATCTTAAAAATAGTATAATTTTTTTAATTAAC
>CAYQAE010000057.1:10571-12186 GCA_964415445.1 uncultured archaeon
GTATTTAGCCTAAAATTAAAATAGTTTAATGTGAATTTAGATGGTCTCAATTAAGCCTTTTAGAGGATATAGATATAGCAATAAGATAAAAGATCTAAATGATGTTATTGTTCCTCCTTATGATGTAATATCTGAAAGAGAAAGAATTAACTATTATAATCGATCAGAATATAATTTCACAAGATTAATTTTACAAAAAGAAAAGAATAATTACAATAAAGTTTCAAAAATGCTAAATGATTGGATAGATAAAGGTATACTTATACGAGATAAAGAAGAAGCAATATACATCTATTCAAGCACTTATCTGCATCATGGGAAAAAATGTACTCGTATAGGATTTATCTCAAGTTTAAAACTAGAAGAGTTAGGTCAAGGAATACTTCCTCATGAAAAAACAATGAATAAGCCATTTAAAGATCGTCTAAATTTAATTGAAGCAACAAAAGCTAATTTAGGTCAAGTGTTTTTGATATACGATGATAGAGAAAAAAAAATAGACAATTTCTTAAATAAGATAATAGAATCAAAAAAAGAAGAGTTTAGTTTTTTGGATAATGAAAAAGTAGTCCATAAACTTTGGAAAATTATAGATAAAGAGGAAATAGATTTTATTTGCAAACAGATGCAAAAACATCAATGTATTATTGCAGACGGACATCATAGATATAAAGTATCATTAGAATATGCAAAAAGACATCCAGATATAGAGAGTGCTAAATATAGAATGGCAACATTTGTAAATTCCTTTCAAGATGATTTAACAATTTATCCAGTAAATAGACTAATATATAATCTTGAGATTAAAAATTTGGATGAAATTTTTCAAAAAATCTCAGAATATTTCGAAATCAAAGAGCAAAAATCAATAGATAAGATGATAGATAAATTAAAAGCAACACCAGTGATGTTAGATAAAAACCAGAATTTGAAAAATCATGTGTTTGGTATGTATTGTAATATAAACAGAAAATCTTATTTTCTAAAATTAAAAGATAGATCTATATTGGATAAATATTATAAAAAAAAGTCAGACATCTATAAAAAATTAGATCTAAATATATTACATAAGATTATATTTAAAAAAATATTAAAAATCAGTAAAAAAGATCAATATAAAGGACAAAAAATTGATTTTGTTAAAGGAATCACAGAAACAAAAGAGAGATTAAAAGATCAAAAATATCAATTTGGATTTTTTGTAAATGCAATATTAATGCGTGAAATATTTTTATTATCTCGCTCCAACGAAACGATGCCACAAAAATCTACTTATTTTTATCCAAAAATTTTCAGTGGTACTGTTGTTAGAAAATTAGAATAATATTAATATAAGTCAAGCTAATATTTCAATGGTGAAATATTAATAAAGTTTGAATTTTGTTTGTAGATGATCTAAAAATTAAGTAAGTAGGTGGTCTCAAAATGTCAAATAAAAAATTCAAAAAAGACACTATCACACTCCATGGTGGACAAAATCCAGATTCAGAGACAGGAGCGAGAGTTACACCAATATACCAGACAACTTCATATACATTTAGAGATACAAAGCATGCTGCCGATTTATTTGAGTATAATGAGGAAGGTAATATATATACTCGACTTATGAATCCTA
>CAYQAE010000058.1:0-1357 GCA_964415445.1 uncultured archaeon
ATAAATAGTCATAGTAGGTGTGGATAATTTTTTTCTTGCATCTACAATTTCAATTAATCTAGGAAGACCTAGTGTAACATTCATCTCTGCAACTCCTGCATAGTGGAAGGTACGTAATGTCATCTGAGTACCTGGCTCTCCTATAGATTGTGCAGAAACACACCCAACTGGTTCTGCTGGATCCACTTTAGCTTTATTATAATGATCTATAACTGAATTTAGAATATTATCCAATTTTTCTTTACTAACATCTTTGCCTACTAACCTATTTTTAACTTTAGTAATAATAGATTCAGGTAAATCAATATTTCTTAATTTTGAATCTACACTTTTCTCAATAACTTTCGCCAATTATGTTTCCTCCAATATATCATTTATTATACCATCAACATCAATTTCACCAGCAACAGACCTGCATGGATCAATATTATCTTCTCCAAACTTAAATTGAACAATTAAACCAGTAGGATCCCTTACTGTTCCATCATATTCTTCTTTACAATCTTGCAGAGCATTAATTAATCTCCGTTGCATATATCCTGATTGAGCCGTTCTTACAGCTGTATCTACTAATCCTTCTCTTCCTCCAACTGCATGGAAGAAAAATTCAGTTGGTTTCAACCCGCCTTTGTAGCTAGATTTGATAAAGCCTCTTGCATCAGAACTTAAGTCATTCTTTTTAAAATGAGATAAAGTTCTTTCTCTATATCCCCTATTTAGACGTTCTCCTCTAATAGATTGTTGACCCAAACAAGCACTCATTTGAGTTAAATCCATAATTGAACCACGTGCTCCAGTTTTGGTCATGATAACTGAATGCTTCTCTAAACCCAAATGTTCTTCAGCTATTTCTCCAGCTTTATTTCTAGCCATGCTCAATGTTTTCATAATTAAACTCTCTAGTGTTTCTTTTAGAGATTTACCTGGTTGTGCAGTTAATTCTCCTCTGTGAAAGCTTTCAATGTATTTTTGGACTTTATCTTCAGTCTCAACTATAACTTCTGTAATACGACTGAGAGCTTCTTTAGGAATATCTATATCATCTATTCCTATGGTAAATCCTTTTGTAGTAATTAATGCTATTGCTAACTTAGTGCTTTGATCTAAAAATATAGCAGCTTTATCGAGTCCATTTTCTATACATATTTTATGTAATATCGAACGAGTAGAAAATGCCCCAAATGCGTTCTCATCAATTACTCCTGAGATTAATTTTCCTTTTTTAACCAAAACATAAGCATCATTTGGGCAATCTTTACCTTTACATTCATCACATTTTTTGCATATCTTTGCTTTAAATTCTATATTAATATTATCTGGAATAATAGTGCTAAAAAGATCTTTACCTGACCAATAA
>CAYQAE010000058.1:1421-1726 GCA_964415445.1 uncultured archaeon
CTTAGGCAATTCATTAATATTTATTCTTTTCATAAATGCTTGAGCTTTTTCTCTACTAAACATGCTGTCTTTTTTAGTAAATAAATAAGCTCCAGATATATGATCATGTATTGCACCTATAATAGGTCCACCAAATCTTGGAGATAATATATGTTCTTGAACTTTTAAAAGCAATCTAGCTTCAGCTTGTGCCTCCACTGTTTGTGGCACATGTAAATTCATTTCATCCCCATCAAAATCAGCATTATATGGAGGACATACACATAGATTTATTCTAAATGTGTTATAAGGCATTACTCTTACGT
>CAYQAE010000058.1:1736-12180 GCA_964415445.1 uncultured archaeon
TATGGAGTGATGGTTGTCGATTAAATAAAACAATATCTCCATCCATAAGATGCCTCTCTACAATATATCCAGGCATTAACTCCTCTAAAATATCTTCAAAATTATGTTCGCTTATCATTCTACGTCTGCCATCTGGACGTATTATATAATTTGCCCCTGGATGAATAAAAGGGCCTCTTTGAATTAATTTCTTAAGATATTCAATATTTCTCTCTGTAACTTTCTCAGGAACAGTTAACTCCATAGCAATTCTTTGTGGAATTCCAACTTCATTAACACTAATACTAGGATCTGGAGAAATTATAGTTCGAGCTGAAAAATTAACTCTTTTTCCAGATAAATTACTCCTAAATCGACCTTCTTTTCCTTTTAATCTTTGTGAAAGTGTCTTTAGAGCTCTACCTGATCTATGTCTTGCTGGTGGTATACCTGAGACTTGGTTATCAAAATAAGTAGCAGTATGATACTGTAAAAGTTCCCAAAGATCATCTACAATTAATTGAGGTGCACCAGCATCAATATTTATAGCTAGACGCTGATTAATTCTAACAATATCTACTAATTTATGAGTCAAATCATCTTCAGATCTAACTCCTGATTGTAAGGTAATAGATGGTCTAATAGTTACAGGTGCAACAGGCAAAGCGGTTAAAATTGCCCATTCTGGTCTTGCTACTTTACTATTTACCCCAACTAAATTTAGATCATAATCAGTATATCTTTCAAATCTATCTCTAAGTTCAGTAGGAGGTATTTTTTGTTTGTCTTCCAAAAACGTTGTCGGTTTTTCAAATTTAATTGGAAGTTTTTCAGTACTACAATGTGGACATTTATTGCTTTTTTGTGCTTCTTTTAATACTTCTTTACCTTTAGAGCCTATATCTAGAGGATCAACTATATTATCCATCTCTTCTTTTAGCTCTTCGATGCGTTTTTCAGGTAACATTAATCTAAAACAATTTTGACAAAATGATCTAAGTAGATCATAAAATAATTTAGCATATCCTACATGGATTACAGGTCTTGCAAGTTCAATATGACCAAAATGACCTAAACATTCTCCAAATCTACCACCACATGTTCTGCATCTAATTCCGGGATCAATTACCCCCAAATGCGGATCCATTAGCCCTCGCTCAATCGGATAACCTTCTTCATCGTAAGTATCTGCTGTGGCTATTTCTACCACAGATAGTTTTCTCATCTCATCTGGTGAATATAGACCAAATGCAATCCTATGAATTGATTTTGGAGCAAACATATTTATCATACCCTATCCTTTAATATTAATTTAGGAGATATACACATAGATTTTAACTCTTCAATAAGTAATTTAAAAGCATAAGACATCTCAATAGAAGTAATTTCGCTGGTATCTCCACACATTGGACAAAACTTCTTATTACCTATTTTATCATAAACCCCAAATGTTCCACATTCATCACAAATATAGACATTTGTTTTATCAGATTCTTCTAATAACCTCTCTCTAATTAACATTGCTGCGCCATTAGAGATAAGACAATCTCTTTCCATCTCACCAAATCTGAGACCACCTTCCCTAGCTCTACCTTCAGTAGGTTGGCGAGTTAATACTTGTACTGGTCCTCGTGATCTTGAATGTATTTTGTCAGCTACCATATGATGTAATTTCCATACATATAAAATACTAACAAAAATATCTGAAGCCATAACTTCACCAGTTGCCCCATCATACATTAATTCCTTACCAGTGTGTTTAAATCCATTCTCTATTAACATCTTTCTAAGATTTTCTTCTGGCTCTCCAGAAAACACAGTTGCATCAATCCTTTTTCCAGTAATTGATCCAATTTTGCCGCCTAACATCTCTAAAAGCTGTCCTGCTGTTTTTCGGGAAGGAATAGCATGTGGATTAACTATAAAATCAGGTATTAAACCAGATTCTGTAAAAGGCATGTCCTCTTGTGGTAATATAAGCCCTAAAACTCCTTTTTGACCATGACGAGATGCAAATTTATCACCTAATTCAGGAATTCTTTGATCTCTGACTCTGACTTTAGCCATTTTATTGCCATCAACTGTTTCAGAGAGCATTATCATGTCAACTATTCCGCCTTCACCGTGTCTAACAGTGATTGATGTTTCTCGCCTTTTTTCAATTGCCATACCAAATTCACTCATCTCTTCTAAGAATCTAGGAGGTGAAGTTTTACCAATGAGAACATCTCCGCCATTTACTTCAACTTCAGGTAATACCAGTCCATCTTCATCTAAATATTTGTATTTCTCATCAGTTTTGTATCCCTTTACACCTTTTTCAGGTATTTCAAAAATATCCTCCTGGCCACCAGGATATCTTTTCTCTTCGGTTTCATAAACTCTAAAAAATGTTGAACGAGCCAATCCTCTCTCTATTGAAGCTTTATTAATGATAAATGCATCTTCAATATTATAACCCATATAAGAAGTTACTGCTACTATCAAATTTTGGCCACATGGCCTATCATCTAATCCTATTGATTCCAATGCATTAGTTTTAACTATTGGTATTTGTGGATAATGCATAAAGTGGCCTCGAGTATCTACTCTTGACTGAAAATTAACAGAAGATATACCTAAACTTTGTTTAGCCATACCTGCACCGTAAGAGACACGAGGAGCGGCATCATGTGCTGCATAAGGAACTAAAGATGCACATACACCTAAAATACCTGCAGGATCAAGTTCAAGATGAGTATGATCAAGAGTTACCCCTTCATCATACAAAGCAACTAATGCATTCTCTTCTTCTTCAGCATCTAAATATTCAATAATTCCATAATCAATTAATTGACTCCAGGTCAAATCTCCGCGTTTGATCTGTCCGACCATTTCATCAGTTAATTTTGACTTTCCATCTTCTACCACAATTAAAGGTCTTCTAATTCTTCCTGCATCACAATTGATATATACCTCATCAGTATCATCATAATATGCTACATTTATTTCATGATGAATTTCAGCATTTCTTCTTTTATTTCTAATAATACTACACAAATTTTGACCATTTTCACATGCACCAATTAATTTTCCATTTAAAAAGACAGAAGAATTATGCAAAAACATCTCATAATCTTTTGAAATTGGCACAACTCCTATATCATATAGAGCCTCTTCTAGTTGTGCTTCATCAGCTTCAGTTGAAATATGAGCAGTTAATGCTAAATTTTTTACTAAACCACAATTTGGACCTTCTGGAGTTTCATTAGGACAAATTCTTCCCCAATGAGTAGGATGTAAATCTCTAGCTTCAAAATGTGGTTGTGATCTACTTAGAGGTGATACCATCCTCCTTAGATGCGAATAAGTAGACATCATATCTGTCCTATCTAAAAGCTGACTAACTCCAGTCATACCACCTGGCCAATTTCCTGTAGCAAGTGAATGTTTTATTCGATCGGATAAAACATCTGCTCGAACTGAAGTTCTAATAAATCTTCCAAAACGAGATAATACTGTTTTTCTAGAAAATATTCTCTCAAGCTGATATTTCGTATCTTTTACTAAATTAAAAAAAGCTAATCTAAATAAATTTTCTAATAAATCTCCTGCTAATTTAAGTCTTTTATTTGAATAATGATCTTTATCATCCTCTCCTCTTTCATCTAAAGCCAATTGTAATATTCTTTCTGTCATTCTAGATAAATATAGAGCCTTTGAAATTCTATTATCTGAGGTAACACCTAAATGTGGTAATAACCTAGTATCTAAAACATAACTTGCCCTTTGTATTCTAAATTCCCTTGGCTGACCTATAGCTACTCTCTTTCCTACAAAATCTAATGCATCTTCATTTGATTGGATATCTACTGCTTGCTCAAAGTTTTGCATAAGTTCATTACTTATTTTTCTATCAGCTGAAACTGTAGTCATTATTTCTTTATCTGTTTCCATTCCTAAAGCTCTCAATAACACAATTAGAGGAATTTTTCCAGGAACTGAAGGAAATTCTACAGTTATAGTTCCATCTTTTTTTCTCTGGACTTTAACTAAAGCCCTAAATCCACGTCTAGTAGAGAATACTTTTGCTACTTCAAGTTTTCTTTTTTCATCTTTTTCCAAAAGTACACGATTAGGAGCTAAATCTTCAATAGAAACTATTACTTTTTCAGTACCATTTATAATAAAATAACCACCAGGATCTTGATCATCTTCTCCTACTTCAATTAATTCTTCCCTAGATAGTCTAGATAGAGGACATACATTAGATTTAAGCATTACAGGAAGTTCACCAACATAGGCTTCTACAGGTTCTTCATCTACATCATCAACTACGGGAATTAATTCCATAAATAAGGGTGCAGAATAAGTTAAATTACGTAATCTTGCTTCACGAGGATATATTGTTCTTCTCGATCCATCTGCTTCCTTTACAGAAGGCGGCCCTATTCTTAATCTTCCAAATTTTATTCTAAGAGATACATGTCCCACTTCAGGGACTAAATCATTTGCTTCGGTAATTACATCCATTAATCCTTTTCCAATAAAAGCATTATAAGAATCTAAATGTTGTCTAACTAATCCATTTTCCTTGAAAAATGAATCAAGGAGAGCCCAGCGTGTTTTTGCCAATTACATTTACCCCCAATAATAATTTTTAAAATTTATATTTATATCTTCCTTTTCAAATACTATATCTAAAACCTTAATGTGTCCCTTTATTAGCTTTATTATTGAAATACCCAATCGATCATCTCATTTCTCTAAGCTTTAATCTAGTTACTAATTATTTTTTACGGGCCCGAAGGGATTTGAACCCTCGGCCAACGGCTTTCCTTAGCCTAAATCACAAATATTTATACTCTTATTTGTAATCAGCACTCAATTAGATTAATAAGGCTATAAAAGGCCGTTGCTCTGCCAGACTGAGCTACGGGCCCATAATATATCATTTGATGGAAGATTACTATGCTAGTAGCCCACTTTCATAGATATATAAATATTTCTCTTATAATTCTCTGCTCTTTTTTAGAAATTTTATAGCTTGATATTAAATATTAATTTATATTAAAAAAATAGATACCTTCTTTAAGAATTTAAATAATAAAAATAACTTATATAGTGCGGGGGACGGGATTTGAACCCGCGAAGAATCTACATTCACAGGATCTTAAGTCCTGCCCCTTTGGCCGCTTGGGTACCCCCGCAACCTACTAAAACCAATATTTAATCAACTAAAAACAAATAGCATTATAAAAGTTAAATTTACTATTTTCTTAAGTTTTTTATGTTCCAATAAGCTCGCTCTATTTTCTTTTTAGACTTTTTTTCTTTTTTGAAACACTTCTTACATATTAAAGATCGTTTATATTTTTTCATACATTTTTTATGAACTAAATTCTCACATTTTGGACACTTTATACCTCTATCAATATCTAGATTACAAACTACACATTTTGGTATTTTTTTCTTAGTTTTAAAAATATCAAATAGCCCCAATTAAATCAATTAATTCCGTTTCCAAAAAAAATTTAATGGAATTTTTTTAAAAAAAATAGATAAAAAATGAATCCAAATTCCAAAGACAATCTACTTTTTACTTCAAGATTGATCTCATCTATTGTGATTTTAGGTTTTTTAGGTCTATATTTAGGTTTAATGATAAATAAAGTATTTGGTGCAATTTTAATGATTTTAGGAGTATTATTTGGATTCTTTGGAAATTTATATCTAGTTATTAGAGATATAAATAAAGAAAAAGAATTTCAATAAAAATTCTACTCAATCATATGTTTACAATCTGGACATACAAATTTACCATTTGATTCTGTAATTTCTGCAGAATATCCTCCACAAAATTCACATACTGTCACATTTGGACCTAAATCCATCTCAGGTCGAGTTATTCTCTTCTCATAAATAGTTTCATAAATGTGTGGCTCAATTGCTGCAATATCCTTTGCTGTGACAACACCTAAAATTTTATTTTTATCCACCACAGGGACATGTCTAATGTTATGGATATCCATTAAATTTGCTGCTTCAGATAACGTAGCTCCTGCTGGAACTGTAAATAGGGGTTTTGACATTATATCTTTTGCTAATGTAGCTTTAGGGTCTTTTTCGTCAACTATTACTGCATCAATTATATCTGCTTCAGTTATAATACCTATTGGTTCTCCTTCTCTCAATATTATTGCTGAAGCTATTTTTCTTTTTCTCATATCTACAGTGATATCTTTTACAGTTTGATCTTCCTTAGCTGCTACAAATGTAGTTTCCATTACTTCACGCACGGCCATTTCACTTTCCAATTTCATTCCTCCGATATTTCTTACATATTAGCTTATTTTTTTATGATATCGCTTCTTCCTGGGGGAATCAGCTGCTGGATAGATCCAATCTCTATCCTTTTAAGCTTTTCTTTAATTTCTTTAGATATCATCTTTAAAAAGTGGTGTTTTATTTCTTTTGCGATTTGCCCACTTTTTTTATATCCTGGTTTTATGGATACATAATACTTAGTTTTTTTATTTAAAGAATTTTGGATACCACTAATAAATGTAATATTATCTTCTTTTTCAATTAATCCTATTTTTATTTTTAATTCTGCATTTTTATAATTACGTTTTCCTTTAATTGCAAATGCACCTTTTTTTAAAAATTCACCAGAAGGTGCAGATTTACTAACTTGATCTGGATATACCCAATAAACTCGCATAGACCCTAATCTTTCTTTCCAAGCTTTAGAGTATGATGCTCCAAAACCTGCTGCTTGATCTAATGTTTCCTCATCTGGTTTTTTACCCTCAGTTTTTATTATAACACAGGGTGCTCCATGAATATCAGAATGAACAAAGATATCATCTTTTTCCATATACTTCTTTACTAAAAGTTCATTAGTTGTTGCATCTTTTCCACCAACTATAAGAAAATCTTCTGATGAAAACATCCATCTAAGCTTTTCATACCATTTTTTTTGCTTCTTCTCTTTTTTCTCAACTGATACATCATCAATTAGATCTTCTTTCTTCTTTTCTAAATTATTAAGTTCTTTTTTCTTCTTTTTCAAAACTTCATGCATTTTGTCCTTTTTTGAATCTAATTTTTTTGCTTTTGAATATAATTTATTTATATTTTTGAAAATAGAATTATTTATATCAATAGATATCTTTGAATCGATCTCTTTCAAATTTATTGTTAATATCTTCTTTTTTTTATCAAAATTTACAATTTCATACTTAGGATTGGAAAAATCCTTATCCTTTTCATATTGGTGATCTAAAAAATAATTAACAAACATCTCTAACTCTTGAAAAACTCCTGAAGAATAATTTGCAACTTTATTTAGATTTTCTACTTTCTCAT
This sequence comes from uncultured archaeon, assembly GCA_964415445.1. Lineage (GTDB taxonomy): Archaea > CAYQAE01 > CAYQAE01 > CAYQAE01 > CAYQAE01 > CAYQAE01. Next base: position 9,066 of record CAYQAE010000058.1, read on the forward strand.
CGATAGATTTTATCCCTTCAGTTTGCTGAGTAATTATTTTTTCAATTCTCTTTCTCTCTTTTTCATATCTATCCGTGCTTTTCTCTTCAAGTTTTTCTTTTCTCTCTGTGCTATAATATTCATCTAAGACTTCATTAAAATTGCTAAATACCTTTTTTTCAAGATCTTGATAGCTTTCTAATTCAACTGGTGAGAAAACTGATGGCTCTCCATCTTTATAATATAAATAATATTTACCTTCTAAATTATCTAGGATATTTTTCATATTATTATATAATATAGAATAATTCTCTTGGGTTAATTTATCAGATGGTCTACTTTTTTCAATTTTAGATCGTATGCATATCTCTTCAGCTAAGGTAGATCCTAAATTAAAATCAAAAACTAAACTACGCACTACATCTTTTTTGGTTAATGATTCTCTAAATTGATCTATGGATATCTTAAATGGATTATGACCCCTCTGTGGTGGTGGAATATATATCTCACCTCTTTTTACTATGCGGTCTTTCCAATGTTCTGTCTTTAGTGGTTTGAGTATTTTTTGATTTTCGTCTGTTACAATAAGGTTACCTTTTGAAAATAATTCTAAGATTATGCAAAAAACTTTCTCAGATCTAAAAGTGAATTTTAATATCCGATCAAAATTAACCTGCTCTATATTCTCTAATGTAGAATTTTGTATCTTTTTTCTAAGATACATACAATATTCAGATGGTTTTTGTGGAGTTGGAAACTTATACTTACTGATACGAAAATTTTTACCTAGCTCAACTAACATCATTTTTGTGCCTTGAGATTTGACATAAAAATCAAATCTAAATAGATCGCGAGCTATTTGGTAAATTTTTTGTAATCTGGAGTCCTTTAAGTAATCTATTTCCTTTGCAAAAAGATAAACATCGATATTGGACATCTGCATTGATATCACCAATTATTATAAGTGGTTTGATATTAGGTTGATTTAATGAAATTTAGTAAAGAAGTTCGAACAACTTTATTTTTTGCATCCTCCGGAATTTTAGCAGGAGTAGTTTCAGAACTATTTTATCAGTACATCACTACTACTTTTGTAGGCATACTTATGCTCTTTTTATCTTTTATTATACTTTGGTTTTTTGCAGAAATTTCACCCATTGTGGGTCTAGAAACCAATCCAGAATTTGGAAAAGGAAAAACTCTAAGTTCAGGTTTCTTTCCGCATCTAATTCTTTGGTTATTTACCTGGATTGGCTTGCATTCATTTACGGTTGCTAATCCTCCCTATTGGGAAAATGGTGAATATTGGGTCTATGAAACTGAAGATGGACAATTTGCAATGAAAATGTTTGAATGGGATGATGAAAACGGATATCCTTCATATAAAACTAATATTACAGCTTCAAATGAAAATGTGACTATCCCTTTCTTTTCATATCTTTTGCAAGTAGATGATAAGCAAAATTATCTAGCTGAATTTTCAAGAAATGACCTAGGTTTACTTGAGCTTTGGTATGATAATGACAGCAGAGATTTTGATATTCTAAGACATGTCTATATACCTCTTTCACATCATGAAAGCTGGGATCAAAAAGTGGATGTTGAGAATATATCAGATGATAAAATTGATGAATTTGAATTAGATGCAGAGGTAGTAGAGAAAGTAGATGTAGATACTCCATATGATACATTCACTTGTCAGAAGATTGAGATTAACTTTAGTTATGCACCTGCTATTGTCACTATATATTATTCTGATGAGATAAATAATCTTGTAAAAATTGAAGGTGCTTTTGGAAACTGCACTTTGGTAGGTCATGGAAAGGAATCAGATAGCAGTAATTTTGAAGATAAAAATAAAGACGGAATTTTGGATATATTTGTAAAATAAACTATTCTATTTATAGGTGGTAGATACTTGAAAATACTAGTTTTAGGTGATTCACATATACCGCTTCGCAGCAAAGCTTTGCCAGATAAATTTATGAGACTTTTGAAGACACAAAAATTTAATTTTACACTCTTTACAGGCGATTTTACTTCAAAAGAAGTTTTTAATACTCTAAAGAGATATTGTAAGATTTATGCAACATTAGGTAATATGGATAATATTGATCTTCCAAAAGAGTTAATTATTAATGCACACGGTTTTAAAATAGGACTAATTCATGGCCATAAAATTAAACCCAGAGGCGATATTGGAAAACTTACAAAATATGCAAAAGAAAAAGATGTAGATATTTTAGTATCTGGACATACTCATACACCTTCTGCTACCCTAAATGAAGATAAATTATTATTAAATCCAGGATCAATTACAGGAGTTTGGGGAGGAAAAAGTAAAAATAGGAATCCAACATTTGGTATTATACATCTGAAGACAAATCTTGCTCAATTTGAAATTATAATCATTAAAAATAAACTTATTAGAAAAGTTTATAATTTTCCGTTGTCTGATTCTGCTAAATTTATAAGATAATTTTATTTTTCTAATGAATTCATATATTGATTAACTATTATTGAAAAAAATTTTCGCAAAAAGCCTTTCCTAAATTCAAAATTTTTATCTTCAAATAATTTTAGAAATTCTCTTCTTACATAATTAGTTGATATTTTTGTGCTGATATATAGTATTGAGATTGAAATATGTTTGTATATTTCATTTAATGTTTTTTGAAATGAATCTCTCTCCATCCATCCTTTTATTAAATCACCACCTTTTGATATCATAAATGAATCAAATAATACAAAAGGTATAGATACTACTGTAAATGCAGAATATTCTCCTCCAATAAAAGCACCGTGCCCACTTATTTCACCGATAGGTGCTTCATGTCTTACAAAATCTGTAGACATTCTTCTAAAATCACCTAATTCCCCCATTAATATATTTCTTGTTTTTTCAATGCCATATTTAAATCTCTACCCGCAGATAATAGAGACGTATGAGGGAAAATACAAATTAAATTCTTAATTTTATTTGAAGAATCAATATCTAAATCAATAACATAACCATAGCTAAAAGTTCGCTCAGCCATAAATGTTAGTTCAGGGGTATTACGAGAAATAAACAAATCAAATTTTAGGGAATTAGGTTCTAATTCTTTGGTAACAATTCCTTTATGGAAATTTATAT
>CAYQAE010000059.1:0-11811 GCA_964415445.1 uncultured archaeon
GCGAGCTTTAATTTCTGTATATAAAAAAGATAGATTAGTAGAGATAGCACAAAAATTATCTTCTTATGATATTGAAATAGTTGCAACAGATGGCACATCTAAAATACTAAAAGAAAATAAAATTGAATGTATAAAGATTTCAGATATTATTAACTCTCCACATATGCTCGATGGTAGAGTAAAAAGTTTGCATCCTGATATTTATGGGGCTATTTTAGCAGATAGGCGAAAAGATGAACACATGAATCAATTAAAAGATAGAAATATCACACCTATCGATTTAGTTTTTGTAAATTTATATCCTTTTGAAGAGGTTATCAAAGATAAAAACATATCAATGGATAGGGCAATTGAGAATATAGATATAGGAGGTCCTACCTTAATTCGGGCTTCTGCTAAAAATTTTGAATCTGTTGCAGTGATAGTTGATCCAAACCAATATGATGATTTTTTGGATGAATTGAATAAAAATTCAGGAAAGATTAGTAGAGGTTTTAGATTAAAACTTGCAAAAGAAGCTTTTTTGAGAACAAAGCAATATGATAATTCTATTACAAACTATCTTATGAAAGCAGAGAAATATCCTGAAATTATGAATTTAGAATTTGAAAAAATTCAAGATCTAAGATATGGTGAAAATCCACACCAAAGTGGGGCATTTTATAAGGAAAATGGTGCAAATGTCTATGGAGTTGGTTCTGCAGAGCAATTACATGGGAAAAAATTATCTTTTAACAATATACTAGATTTAGATGATGCGCTCGATTTAGTTCGAGAATTTTTAGATCCTGCTGCTGCAATAATTAAGCATACTAATCCTTGCGGAGTTGCAATTGGCAAAGATATTCATGATGCATATCTACGTGCATTATCTACTGATTCAAAATCTGCTTTTGGAAGTGTTATTGCTCTAAATCGAAAAGTTGAAACTAAACTAGCAGAGCAAATTGTATCAACTTTTGTTGAAGCTGTTATAGCACCAGATTATAGTAGGGAGTCTGTTGAAATCTTGAAAAATAAGAAAAACTTGAGAATTTTAAAACTTGACAAATTTAAGCCAGGAAAATTAATTCCAGAGATGGATATAAAAAGAGTTGTAGGTGGAATATTAGTTCAGGATAAAGATATCTTTGAATTAGATGGGGATTCTTTGGAAGTTATTACTAAAAATAGACCAACAGATGATCAGATAAAAGACATGCTTTTTGCATGGAAAGTAACAAAACATGTGAAATCTAATTCAATCGTTTTTGTAAAAGATTTAATGACCACAGGCATAGGTGCGGGGCAGATGAGTAGAGTAGATGCTGTGGATATTGCAGTAAAAAAATCTAATGGAAAATGCAAAGGAAGCGTTATGGCATCAGATGCATTTTTTCCATTTAGAGATGCAATTGATGTTGCAGCAGACGCTGGTATAGTCTCAGTAATTCAACCTGGTGGCTCTATTCGAGATCAAGAAGTAATTGATGCAGCAGATGAGCATAAAATAAGTATGGTATTTACCAAAAAAAGATGTTTTAAGCATTAGGTGTTAAATTGATCAATATAGGTGTATTAGTATCAGGGCGTGGTTCAAATCTTCAAGCAATAATTGATTCTATTGAAAATTCTGAAATTGAGAATGCCCAAATTAAAATTGTAATTAGTGATGTAAGGGATGCTTTTGCACTAAATCGAGCTGAAAACCATAGTATCGATTCTATGTATATAGATCCTAACAACTTTTTAGATAAATTAGAATATGAGAAAAAATTAGTAAATATTTTGAAAAAATATGATATAGAATTAGTTCTTTTGGCAGGTTATATGCGGATATTGTCTTCTTATTTTGTTAATGAATACAAGTGGAAAATATTGAATATCCATCCTGCACTTTTGCCATCGTTTCCAGGTCTTCATGGACAAAGGCAAGCTTTAGAGTATGGAGTGAAAGTATCAGGAGCCACAGTACATTTTGTTGATGAAAAATGTGATAGTGGACCGATTATTATTCAAAAGTGTGTTAAAGTTAAAGAAGATGATTCAGAAGATACACTTGCAGCTAGAATTTTAGAAAAAGAACATAAAATTTTTCCCACAGCTGTAGATTTATTTGTAAGGGATAAATTAAAAATTGAAGGTAGGAGGGTGCAGATATTAGATTAATTGAAAGTAATATTTGTGGGATTGATATTGGAGATGGATATCCCACCCGTACGATGGGTATTATTAATTTGAGTCCTGAATCATTTTACAAAGGATCTGTGTATAAAAATAGAGAAAGTATTGAAAAAAGATGCAATGAATTATTAGATCAGAAAGCAGATTTTGTAGATATTGGTGCACGCTCTACTGCACCCGGTGTTAGGCCAATATCTAAAGCAGAAGAGAAAAAGAGACTTATTCCTGCAGTTGAGATTGTTAAAGATTTAGTTGATATACCTCTATCTGTGGATACTCAATTCTCTGAATTAGCTGATATTGCCTTATCTAAGGGCGCAGATATTATAAATGATGTTAGTGGATTTAAAAAAGATAATAAAATGGTAGATGTAGCTAAGGATTATATATGTCCAGTTGTAGTTATGGCTACAAAAAAAGTAGCAGGAGATTGTCTATCTTTAGTTGAGACATTATCTGAACTTCAAGAGAGTATAAATATCGCACAAAAGAAAGATATTGATAATTTAATTTTAGATCCTGCAATTGGAAGATGGGTGTCTAGGAGAAATTATGTTAATGATGTATCTATTTTGAGAAACCTTGCTAAATTTAGAGAATTTCAAAAACCAATTTTAATTGCTCTATCTCGAAAATCATTTTTAAGTGAAATATTAGAGGTAAAAACTGCTTATGAACGTCTAGAAGGTAGTTTGGCAGCAACTGCAATAGGTGTATATAATGGTGCACATATTGTAAGAACACATGATATTTTACAAACCAAACAAGCAATAAAAGTTGCAGAGGCAATTTTAAATGCATAAAGGAAGTATTTCACTTATTCCTCTCAATTCAAGGATAGTTAAAATAGGAGATAATTTGGTAGAAGTTTTTTTAGAATCATTAGATAAAAATAATATTGAATTAAAAGATAATGATATCATTGTGATTGCAGAGAATGTGGTGGCTACTTCTGAGGGAAATTTAGTTAAATTAAATAGTGTTAGAGAATCTAAAGAAGCAAAAGATCTTGCCAAAAAATATGATATGGATCCAGGATATGTTCAGGTTGTTTTGGATGAAGCAGAGAAAGTTTATGGTGGGGTCTCTGGTGCTCTTTTAACATTGAAAAATGAAATGATATGTGCAAATGCAGGGGTGGATTCTTCAAATGTACCTAAAGGATATGTATCACTTCATCCAAAAGATGCCAAAAAATCAGCTCAAGTTCTTAGGAAAAAACTTGAAGATAAATTCAAAATTAGTTTAGGTGTAGTTATATCTGATAGTCGAGTCTATCCACTTAGGCGAGGCACAGTTGGTTTTTCAATTGGAGTAAGTGGTATAGATGAAGTTATAGATGATCGAGGAAAAGAAGATATTTTTGGAAAGAAGATGAAGATAACTACAAAAGCATTTTCAGATCTTTTGGCTAGTTCAGCTCAACTTTTGATGGGTGAGGCGGATGAATTAGTTCCTTTTGTGATTATTAGAAGTATTAAAATAGGTAAAATGAAGCAAAATAAGCTTTCAATAAGTATGGAGCTAGATAAATGCTTGTTTATGAATACTTTTTTAAAGTATAATCACTAATTGTCTTAAATATTAATTTAGAATAGATCATATCTTTGAATTTGGTGAAAATAAATGAATTGTCCCAATTGTAATGAAGAAGTAAATCCTTCATGGAGAGTTTGTCCTTTTTGTGGATCTAGTACTCAAGCTACAGCCAAAAAAGCTGTTGGTAATCGTTGTCCTTCTTGTCAAGCTGAAGTAGATCCAAAATGGGCTCTATGTCCTTATTGTGGCGGTGCTCTAAAAGAAGGCGCAGGTCAGATGCGCCAACAAATGGCAATAGATAAGGCTGTAATAGTTACACAAGATTTAGTTAAGCAATATAAAATGGGTAATACTGTAGTTAATGCACTAAATGGAGTAAATGTCTCAATTGATCGTGGTGAGATTGTATCTATTATGGGTACATCTGGATCTGGTAAATCTACAATGTTAAATCAATTAGGTGCAATAGATACCCCAACTAGTGGCAAAATATATATTGATGGAAAAGATATAACTAAAATGAATGATAAAAAAAGAACTAATCTTAGAAGGAAAAAAGTTGGTTTTATATTCCAGTTTTTTAACTTGATTCCAATTTTGTCAGCCCAAGAGAATGTGGAACTTCCTATGAAACTTTTGGGAATAAGTGGTAAAAAAAGAAAAAGAAGATCTGAACAATTATTAGATTTAGTTGGATTGTCAGATCGAGCACATCATATGCCTGATCAGTTGTCTGGTGGACAGCAGCAGAGAGTATCAATTGCTAGAGCTTTTGCAAATCAACCTGAGATTGTATTTGCAGATGAGGCAACTGGGGATTTAGATAGTGATACTAGTAAAAATGTTATGGGGGTAATGACAGAAATTTGTAAACAAACTAATGCTACTTTAGTTATAGTTACTCATGATCCGATGGTAGGGAACATGGCAGAGCGGATTTTGCATATGAAAGATGGATTAGTTATTGGAGAAGAAAGAACAAGTTAGGCGAGAATATGTTAGGTGGTATTGCACTTAGAAATTTAAAGCGAAGAAAAAGTAGAACACTTCTAACTTTAACTGGGGTTTTATTAGGTGTAGGTTTAATTGCAGGACTTAATCTTGTCATTGATAGTATTGAAGAGCTTATGTATGAACGTATTATGGGATCTAAATCAGACATTATTTTAGAAGGTAATCAAGAGGAAGGATATAGTGAATGGTTTTCTGCTTCTGATTATGCAGCTTTGGAGAGTTTAGATGGAATTGAACTCTATCCTATACATAGAGGAGATGGTGAAGCAAAAACTGCTGATGAAAGTACTTGGTGTCGTTTTTATGGTGTAAATAGTACAAAATATCCAATAAAGACATTAGATCATGGTGAGAAGACTTTAGGTAAATATGAGGTGGTAATTGATCAATCTTTACAAAATGAATTGGAATGTGAAGTTGGAGATAATATTACATTAGAAATTCACGATGTAGAAGTAAATTATACTGTAGTTGGTGTTTGTTTTTACATGGATGTTGGTGCGATGGAAAATGAAATTGCAGTCTTAGATGTAAAACATTTTTGGGATATAAAATCTGATATAATAAATTCAGAGGGAAACAATCCACAAGCTACAGAGTTCAATAGTATTTATATACATACAGGAAATGAATCAAAGAAAGCTGAAATATTGAATGTAATTTATAATCAGAGTTTTAATGATAGTTTGGTAAAAGATTATCTAAATGTTGATGATGTAGCTACTAATTGGTCTAGAGTGGAGATTCATCTACCTGATTGGTGGACAGGAGATTGGAGTGATAATTGGTTCTCATATGAGGAGGCAAATCTAAATTTATTAGAATCTTATATTGCATCTAGGGAAGTATTTATTCGATGGCAAGAATGGTCTACGTTTTCAAATAATTCTTTACAGTTTTATGATGAAGAAAATCTAAGAGGCTCTATTTGGGGTGCAAATTTTACATATGAAACAGTTTTGTTGGAAAATGGTACTATAATTAATAATTCTTTAGGTCCTAATGGGATTTTAATATCTTCAGATATTGCCAACGCCACTAATTTAAATAAAAGCGATCAAATTTATCTAAAAAATCGAAAAGACGAACCTTTCACTATTGTAGGTATAATAAGTACAAATACTTCTCATCCTAACTATACGTATTTTGGCTGGACATGGGATGATAAAGTAATAATCTCTTTGGAGGCTGCACGTTCTATGTCATCAGGTGGGTGGTGGAGTGATTGGTCGGGAATAGGTAAATTTAATATTTTGGCTATCCATCTTACTGATGCACCTACAGATGATATAGATGCTTATAAATCGGAAGCAAATGAGATGGAAGATACTGTAAATCAAACTCTAGTAAGTGCGTTGGGTATCAATAGGTTTACAGTTGAGGCAGTTAAATCACAGGCTCTAAATCAGTTCAATGATATGCTTTTGATGTTTCGTTTGATGTTTTTAGCATTTGCTATGATGGGAATTATTGTGGGTGTAATATTAGTTTATAATGTAATGAGTATGGCGGTTGAAGAGAGAACTTATGAAATTGGGGTAATGCGTGCAAATGGATTTCAAAAGGGGCAAGTTAAAAATATAATATTTATAGAAACTTTATTTATTGGAATAATTGGTACATTTTTAGCTTTCTTTTTGGGTGAGGCTCTATATAATTTCTTACAAAATTTCTTTGCTGGACTATTTTCAGGTACAGGTGGAGACACGCCGTTTTCTGAATCTAGTGGATATGGCTTTGTAATGCCATCTATGATGACTATTGCCTTTACAGTAGTATGTGGAATAATTTTAACTTTAATTGCTGCCTGGCTTCCAGCACGTCGTGCTGCAAAAGTTGAACCAGTGGTGGCGCTTCATGGGCATCAAGTTAGACATTCAGGTCATGTTAAAGCAAATATTAAGACATTAATTATTGGAATTGTTTTTATAGTTATTTTTTGGGCATTAGGTGAGTTTGGACCAGATGCAATAACTAATGCAGATAATGGACCACCCCCTCTTATGTTGTTTATGTTCTTACCTATTATTGGTATATGTTTAATTTTTGCAAGTACCCTAGTTTTATTTGCAAAAATATTGTCTAATGGTCTAGCTCCTATATTTGGAAAAGGAAATAAAATGGTATATCGAAATATTGCATCAGATCGTGGTACTTATAATAAAACATTTATTATGGCAAGCTTTGGTTTAATTTTTGTATTGGGAATATTTATTACAATGGATACAATGGATAATGCTGCCTTGGATCAAGCAAGATATCAGGACGGCGCTGATTTAGTTATAGATGGTGCAGATTGGGATGATATTTTCTCAACTTCAGATCTAGATGCAGTTAGAAATACAGAAGGTGTGTCTGATGCTACTGGAGTATTACGTGGAGATTTAGGTGAAGGATATGATTGGGATAGCGGTAGCAGAAAGTTAAATGAGAGTGGACAACCGACAATTCTAAGAACTACGTTTTTAAAATCAGATGGAAGAGATGAAGAAGCTTGGATGGGTAGATTTATCGGAATAAATGCAACAGAGTATTTTAATGTAACATATGGATTTAGTGTATATGATCAAACTCAAGATGAAACAATGGATAAGTTTGCAGAAGATAATACTGTCTTTTTGCCTGAAAACCTAGCTGATTATTACAAGGTAGATGAAGGCGATACTCTAACTCTATCTACTTATTGGAAAGAAAATTATGCATATTATATGAATATGTCATGGGATATGTATGCATATCGTAAATATGATGAAATTAATTTTGAAAATTCTTTCTATCTTCCAAATAGTGATAAAGAATTTAATTTATCAAACTTTAAAGAAGAGTACTCAGAATTTTATGATACTCCTTCTTTTAATGATACTTTTGATATATTTTTGAGATGGTTCTCACCTTCGGGGATTGAAGATTCAATTGATAGAACAGGTGATTTTTATAATCAAAGTGGTTATCCTTCTTGGGGTCCGTCATATAATTTATATGGTATCACAAATCAGGAAATTGTTTTTGATAATCTATCTAATTCAGCAAAACTTGATAGAGGAGAAGTTATACTGACAGAAAGTGTTGCAAACGAGCTATCACTTTATGTGGGTCAGAATTTATCATGGAAGCCTAATAATACTGAAGAGACATATTATAACTTTACAGTTAAGATGATAATCCCTGATTCTGAGGGGGATGAAGAATATTTTGGACCAACAAGGCGAACTAATGATGAGTTTGGCGGTGATTGGTTTAGTTCATATGTCATTATGAATATAGAAGATGTTTGGGAATATCAAGTTATGAAAACAAATAATTCTGTAAGAAATAGAACTTTTAATGAAATCTGCTTTAAATTCAAAGATACACCTACAAATAAAAATGATTACAGCAGTTCTATCAGCAGCTATAATTCAAAATTATTTGATAATGACCCATTTAAAGAAGGATATTGGTATAGATCTACGAATAATCCCTTCAATGAGACACATGATGGTAGCGGAGAAAATATTGTTAAAGGAGTTTATAATCTAAAAGTAGGTGGTATTATTGAATATATTGGTGGATATAGGTGGGAGATGGGTTCAGAATCATTTGATAATCACCAAACGCTAATAGTTTCTTCAATTGAGACTGCTCTAAAAGTCATGACATATTCTGATAGGCCAGATTATGTTTATAATTATTATGATAGAATAGGTAATGAAAATCTAAATGAAACTCATTATATCTCTAATATTATGGTAAGGATAGATAATGTAAGTTTATCTGATTTTTCTAATCTTCAAGATACAAAAGATAGAATTTTAGCTGCAAATAGTAATATGGACGATGAATCAAATGTACAGGATACAGTTGAGGAGACAAAACAGATGACAGTAATATTCAAAGGCATATTTGGTCTTTTTGGTGGATTTGCAATGATTATTGGTGTTATTGGTACTGCAACAACACTAGTTATGTCTACAACTAAACGTCAAAAAGAAATAGGAGTTATGCGAGCATTAGGCATGACACAAGGTGAGATCAGAAGAATGTTTTTAGGTGAGGCTATCGTATTAGGCCTTTTAGCAGTCACTTCTGGTTTAGTTGGTGGCTTTGTATTTGTTACTATGATGAATGCAAGTGTATTAGGTGCATCTGGTCTATACCCTCCAGGTTATACCCCAACTTTAGTTTTTGATTGGTATATATTGGGTATAATAATGGCAGCTTTAGTTGTATCAATTATAATTAGTGCAATTTTGCCTGCAAGAAAAGCAGCTAAGTTAGATCCAATTGAGGCAATAAGATATAGAGGATAAAAAATTAAATTATATCTTTTTCTATTTTTTCTATATTTATTTCTTTCTCATCTCTAATGTAGTGTTCCCCTGTCATTTTTTTGATCGAAATTTTATCATCAGCTAATCTTATATCTCCATCAAATAAGTCGACAATACTTGCTAGCTCATCAGTTGATAATCTAGTTGGGTTTAGAAAAACCATCACATTTACATCATACCTTCTGACTTTATTTTCTAGACTTCTGATAAAATCAGGTATTTCTTTGCTATTTAGTTCATTTAAATCTAGGACTAACCTTTTTTGTTTGTCTTTTGCTATTTTCATAAATATTTTTGCAATCCCTAAATTAATACTAGTGGCTCCAAGTTGGGATGTCAATACATTTTCCTTTTTTGAAAATATTTGATCAGAAGGATCACACAAAAGAAGAGTTAATTTATCCTTGTATTTATCTATGACCTTTTCAAAAATTTTATTCATATTTGAAGTAACTAATACTCCATGTTCGAAATCTTCAATTCCTTCTATTAAAAATTTAGTTAAAATATAAATAGCAGTATCTGTAACTTCTGATGTTAGACCTAATACACTTTTTTTAGCAAATCCACCTTTTGATAGGACATCTAATTCATAACAACCACTAAAGAAATGTCCTTCTTCTAATTTTGTAAATTCTTCTTCTTTTTGCTTATCATCAATTTTTTCTTCCTCTTTAACTTCTTCTCTCTTTGGCCTATCTATTGAAGTCTGACATCCAGGACATACTTTCCAATCTGGATTTAGACGCATATCACAACTTAAACATTTTATAGGTTCATTACAGTTTGGACATACTTTCCATCTTTCTTTTACTGGATTTTTACAATTTGGACATATAAATCCCCTATCTTGAGGTGGTTCTTTTTCAAAGTTAGGCTTTTGAATTTCGCCTTTGTGATATACTCTTTTTGAAACATTATCTAAAATAGATCCAAAATCTTTTTTCATAGTATCAACAAATAGTAGGAACTATGTTTTTTTTAATTTTCTTATATAATAGATTCATCAAAATTAATACAATTTGAGATAAAAATGGATCTTATATTTGAACTTGTAAATAAACATGATTTTCTGCTCAAACCTTTTGGTAGATCACATTCTGAGGATTACGTTCAAAATTTGTATTATTTTTTTAGGTTATTTTCAAAAGGATACTATGTTGGGGATGTAAAGATATTTATAGACACAGATCATGATATAGGTCGGATTGATACAATATATATTAATAAAATGTTTAGAGAAGATTGGTTGTATGAAAACACTTTAACTTTTCTAGAGGCATTCTTTAGATTAAAAGGATGTCTTAAGATTGTAGTTGATTCAACTGAAGATATTAAGGATTTTTTAGTAGCACATGATTATATTGAAACTAAATTCAATTTTTTAGAGAAAAAAATTATTCCTATTTTAGTTGAAGATATCGATCGAGATTATCTTTGTTATTTTTTAAAAGAGACTAATATGGTTAGATCCCTAAAGCAAGATGAAAACTTATTTGAAGATATATTTGAAAATCATATTGCTCCTGAGGAAATATTGTATTAATTAAAAAGTGGCGCCGCCAGTTATCCCTCTGAAAGCTTAATACTTATCAGAGTCAGGACTCGAACCTGCGACCTTTACCGCTATAAAATAGTTCCGGTGCCCGCAGGCTAATGCCCGTATGCTGTATATCTATAAATCAAATATAGATATATAACAGCCGGATGCTCTACCAGCTAAGCTTTCGCCAAGTATAACTTATGGCGGCATTGATAGCGACGCCAATTTAGTGGGCACACATTGGAAATAAAAGATTTACTGTAGGGATAAAAATTTGAATTATACTTTCTTTGATAATTTTTGGATGTGTTTTTTGATATGGATCGTGTAAAATGTAATTTATGCAAAAATATTGTAGTTGATAAGAATTTTTGTGAGATATGCGGTTCATATCTTAGTAAATTTAGATGTAGATGTCAGAATGAAGATATAAGACCTTCTGAGATAAATCTATCTTTTTTGAAAATAGAAAATCATATACTTTATTTTAAACTTACAAAATGCGTGTTTTTCTGCGCAAATTGCTTTGCAAAAATACCTATACCTTTTGAAAAATTTGGAGGTTATTTATTAGAAAATTCTTACTTTTTAGATGAGATAAAAAAGGAAGCAGCTAATCAAGCTATGCATCTTTGGTATTGTATAAAATGCAAAAAAATATCTACAGATGAAAAATGTGAAAAATGTTCAGGCGATACTGTGGTTATTAATAAAATAAATATCAAAAACCTAAATTATACCGTGGAAGTAACTCAAGAATTTTTTAAATTACAATCGGGTATACCTTTTTTTGATGATCTAATAAATCATGGTTTTCCATATGATACATCTTCTATTTTTTTATCTCCGTCATGTGAGGAGAAAGAGAAATTTGAGATAAAGTATATAAAGAAGGGTCTTATAAATGGCGAGTCCACAATAGCTGCTATAAATTATGATATAGCTGATTTTAAAAAGAAATTAAAAGAAGAAGGCATAAATGTTGATGAAGTTATAGAATATGGTTTACTTTCAATTATTGATCTATATACTTGCAAAAAGGAATATATTAGATCTTCACAAGTTAGAGATAATATTGTAGTTTCTGCTAAAGATTTATCTAGCTTAGGTATTGCTATAACCCAGGCTCTAAAGCGCCTAAAGAGTGGATCAATTAAGCGAGGTTTATTTAGGATATTACCTTATGTTTTGGAAGTTTCAAAAAATAATGCACTAGATTTTACTAGAGATACTTTAACTAAA
>CAYQAE010000060.1:0-11361 GCA_964415445.1 uncultured archaeon
AACTTGTCCTTTTTCGTCAGTGGTCCCTGATATATCTACGACATGAATAAGACAATCAACTATCATTAGATCATTTAAAAATTCATTTCCCATGCCCTTTCCTTCATAAGCGCCAGGAACTAATCCTGCAACATCTATAATTTCTATGGGTATAAATCTTTCTCTTTCTATACATTTTGAATTTTTAGGGGAGCATTTGAGATTTAAATCTTTACATACACATCTTTTCCGTCCGTATCCTATACCTTTGTTTGGATCAATTGTAGTAAAAGGATAGTTTGCAATCTCAATTTCTGAATCAGTTGCAGCATTAAAAAAAGTTGATTTTCCTGTATTTGGTTTACCTACAAGTCCTATTTTCATAATAATCAATTATAAATTTTTTATAGCTTGTATACGCTTTCTAATTTCAAGCAATTGCAATCTTAATTTAGATTTTTTCTTCTCACTTTTTGTATGAGTTAGTTGAGTCATGATTTGTTTTTTCATGATTTTTAATTTATTTAACTGATCATAATACTTAATATTTTTGACTTCTTTATTAAATTTTTTTGCTTCATGCTTTTTTTGTCTTTAGATAATTCATAAGTTTTTATTCCTATCTTTATTGGCTCTCCACAATGTGGGCAAATAATGGTGTCATCAATTTTGTTTTTTTCCGTTAATTTTAAAATATAGTTTATACAATAGTTAATATTACTATGAGTCAGAAAGTTTTAGATCATCTTAAAATGGTAAAAACAGAAGTTATTGAAGTCTTAAAAGATGAAAAAGAAGTGGGCGCTATAGATGAGATGTTTGAAAATATCAAAAAATTAGTTGAAGATAAAGAATTGAATATTGAAGTAGATGATCATTATCATTTAGCAGTTATAGAAATCACGCCTCTTAAACAATTGAAAGCATTATATAGGAAAGATTTTGAATTTATAGGTGATGCTGAACTTAATCTTTTAGCTAAAAGTATAAAGTGGATAAATTTCATCTGTTTGGGCCCAATTAAGTTAGCAGTGGCTGAAGATAAATTATTTTTTGCTCAATTTCATTCAAAGACGAATAAAATGTTACTTATTATGTTTGTAGAAAAATAAATTATTCTAATTCATCTATTAAAGTTTGAACATCTTTTTTTATTTTATTTAGACATTCTATAAAATTTGAATGGCTGTTGATATTAAAATAGAGTTTTAATCTATTTAAGGTAGAATCTAGATTAGAATATGCATCTAGGAGAATTTCATTTTTTGTGATTTTATCTTTAATAGTCATTTTAAAAAAAAGAAGAAAAGTTTGTGTTTAGAGTGGTACGTCTATTTTTAATTTTTCTATTAATTCTTTATATCTGTTTCTTACGGTTACTTCTGTAACTCTTGCTACTTCTGCTATATCTCTTTGTGTTCTTCTCTCACCATGTAGGACGCTTGCTATATATAAAGCTGCAGCAGCAACTCCCATAGGGCCTCGCCCTGAAGTGAGTCCTTTATCCATAGCGGTCTTTAGAATTTCAATTGCTTTTGTTTGCAATTCTCCAGGTAGATCTAGATCACTTGCAAATCTTGATATATAGTCAGTTGGACTTGCAGGTGGTACAGATAATTTCAAATGTCGCGAGATATATCTATATGATCTTCCTATCTCTTTTTTATCAACTTGAGATGCATCAGATATTTCATCTAGTGTCCTGGGCACTTTATATTGTCTACAAGCTGCATAAATTGAAGCAGCAGCTACACCCTCTATAGATCTACCCCTTATTAATTTTTTCTCCACCGCTTTTCTATAAACTACAGCAGCTGTTTCTCTAACATTCTTTGGAAGTCCCAAATGTGATTCCATTCTCTCTAACTCTTGTAGAGCAAAAGCTAAATTTCTCTCTGTAGCATTAGATACTCTTGCCCTTTTGTGAGCCTTCCTGAGTCTATACATCTCTGCACGTTTATATGAAGGTAGAGATGTACCATGTGTATCTCTGTCTCTCCAATCAATCATTGTAGATAAACCTTTATCATGAATAGTATATGTCATTGGAGCTCCAACTCGGTCTCTTTTATCTCTCTGTTCAGAATCGAACGCACGCCAATCTGGCCCTGGATCAACTACGTCATGTTCTACTACAAGACCACATTCATTACATACTATTTCAGACTTATCATCTGACAAATTTGTGCTTCCACAATCTGGGCATACAGATATAAACTCTTCATCTAGTTTTTTGTTATTTTTTGAAGTAGATTTGCCTATTGCCAACTTTTATACCCCTTTTATTTTTTACCAAATAATAATATTTTTTTACGGATCCTATCCGTTCATTTATTTTACCGATTTCTTTGCCTTTTTTTGTGTAGGCTTTTGAAAATAACTTTGCGTTTGCTTTTGATTCTACCAACAAATTCTTGTTTTTTGTTTCGTGTTTTATTGTTCCAAGAAATTTTATTGAAATCACCAAAATCTATATATAGATGCACAAAATACTCCTATTTAAACTTTATTGTATATTAATAGATTGTATTTATTTTACAAAAGAAGACTTTAATTCAGATATCTATAACTTTCGTACTTTACAGAATATTAATTACGATTTTTATATATATAGATATTCAGTGGCGAACATATAGTCCGCCACATATGCTCAGTGCTTATGCAGAAGATATTTTTATATCGCCTGCTTTAACTGTCTTTCGACCAGTGTGTCTGGCCAACTTAACAGCTTTTTCGGCGATTTCTGTGCCTTTAGCCTCTAAAGCATCGGCTAAAGCTTTTACAGCATCATCTGCTACTCTTTTAGCACCAGCATTGTCGATTATTCTCCTAACTGGAGCAAGTGGTAATTCACTCATTAAAATCTCCCTCAATTTATAGACATTTGTAACGAAAAACATTTAAATATTCTCATGGTTTTTTTTAGATTTCTAGTTTATAGTTTAAATATCTAAATTATTTTGTTTGGATTTTGGCATTTTCAAAGTTTTGAAATCTATGTTTTCAAAAATTAATCACTAGTAGGAAATAAAATAAAAATTTAATTTTAAAAATAGATATAATAGTTTTTTTTGAATTTAAAATATCTAATATTAAGTTAAATTTTAAAAAAAGGGAGAAAAAAAATTCTTATTTTGCGTCTTCAATTCCTTCAGGAGTTATTTTATAATATGCATCTCCTTGGGGCAAAATTGGCGAATCATAAACTTTGCAAAGTTTTTTGCCTGCTTTTGATTTTCTTAAATAAAATCTATGTGTTGAAGAATGTGCCAAGACATGTCCTCCTATTGGTTGGGTGGGATCGCCAAAAAAAACATCTGGTTTGGACATAACTTGGTTGGTAAAAACTACTGCTACATTATATACATCAGCTAATTTATGTAGTCTAGCAAGATGAGCTGCTAATTTTTGTTGTCTTTCTGCAAGTTTTCCTCGTCCCACATATTCTGATCTAAATCTGTTAGTTAGAGAATCTACAATTATTAATTTTACATTATTATTTTTTACAAGTTCTTCAGCTTTATCTACAAGCAAGATCTGAAGTCCGCTGTTCCATGCTTTTGCAATAAATATATTATTGAGAACTTCATCAACATTTAATTTATTTGCTTTTGCTATTTGTTCAATCCTATCTGGTCTAAAAGTGCCTTCTGTATCAATAAATACACATTTACCATCTAATCCTTTTTTCTCTATAGGTAATTGACATAAAACTGCTAATTGATGAGCTATTTGAGATTTACCGCATCCAAATTCACCAAAAATTTCGGTAATTGCTTGAGTTTCAATTCCTCCGCACATAATTTCATCTAATCCGCTACAACCCGTTGTTAGGTGAAGTCTCTGTTTTTTCTTTTTATTCAATTCTTTTGCACTAGAAAAATCTAATAATTCACAAGCAATTTTTCTAGCTTCTTCTATAATTTTTTTTGAAGTTTCAGGTCCTACACCTTCAATTTCTTCGAGTTGTTCAGGTGAAGAGACAGCAATACTTTCAATAGATTGATATCCTGCACTATGTAGCTTACTTAAATATGTAGATCTTACACTTAATTTTTCAATTTCAGTAGCCATATATATCCCTCAGACAGCATGTAATTTTTTAGAGTATATAAATATATAAAAAGAGGGTCTACTTAATGAAATATTGAAATTTATTTTATCCTTAAAATTAGATATTTCAAGGTTATTTAACTACTACAATTAATAAGGTGTTCCTTGATTTCTTGCTATCTTCAGGGCTTTGGTATACCATTCAAACTCATCTAAAAATTGTACTACTCGGTTATTATATTCTTTATCAATTATATTTCCCTCTTTGTCAAATGCATCTTGTATTTTTAGAATTGGAAATATGGTAGAAATAGTAACCATTCCTAATTCACCTAAAAGGGCTCTAAGGTGCATAGCAACTCTCATTCCGCCAAAAATACCCGCAGAATATCCGCATATTGCAGCTGGTTTAAAAAAATATTCTGTTTGAAAATGATCTAATATATTTTTGAGAGCTGGGGGGATGCTGTGATTGTATTCACCAGATACAATCATATATGAGTCTGCTCCTCTTAGAATTTTTGCAACTTCTTCCATGGTTTTTGGAGCTTTGCCTTTTTCATATTCTTTATACATTTTGTCTAATAATGGAAGTTTATATTCTAGCGGATCTATAAGAGTTACTTTATGTTTTCGCTCTTTTAATTTATTAACTAAAAATTTAGCAGCTTTTATTCCTTGTCTTTCTGTCCTCACTGATCCATAAATTGTTGCAATATTAAAATTCATAATATATGGAATCTAAAATCAAAATATAAATTTTTTGAAATTCAGTTTAAAAAATTTTAAATTTTATACTTTTACAGCTAAATCTTCAAATTCTTTTGTTTAAGTTTTATAACTTTTAAGTTGGATAATATCCATTAATATTCCTTGAATTTCTTTTTTTCAAAAAGTTTTTTATTTTTATGTCAAAAGAATTCCTTTTATGGAACTAAATACTTTACTTCTTATTGTGATAAATATTCAGGTTTTTTTCTCAATTTCTTTAATGTTTGGTTGTATTTATCAATTCAATAGATTAGATAAGGATTTATTTAAGTATTATATTATAGCTATATTATTTTTTGCAATAACAACTATATTTTGTTTTTTTAGATATATACTTTTTCCTCCTCTGAGTGATATGGAGAACGGGATTTTTGATTATGTTTCTTTTTTAGGCCCAGTTTTAGGATTATTTTACTTCATAAAAGGAACAAATTTTCTTGCAACTAAATTTCAATCAGATTATAAAAAAAATGATAAGCTCTATAACCTCGTTATATGGCTTATTTTAATCCAAGCTGTATATTTATTTTTTTATATTTCGACTATATATTGGTCAAAAGATTTATTCAATAATTTAAATGGTATAGGGTCTGTAATGTATTTAGTTATAAATTTTTTAGCCTTAAAACTTTTTATTGATTATTATAAGGGATTTGGGGGGTATTCAAAAAAATAATTGGATATTATGTAGTTATGACTGTTTTGCTAATATGTGCAGGACCTATTGCTGTAGAATCTTTAGAACCAATAGAACATGGTAAGCTTACTTTTACTGATTTATCTCATTTTAGAACCTTTACAAGCGTTTTAGGGTTGTTTTTGATAGTTCTACCTTTTATAATATGTTATAGAAGTATTGTTCATTTTAAAGAATTGTTACATGGAAGATAAAATTATCTTTAGACTAAAAAATTAAATATCAAAAAATGCATGAACTCGAGATTCCATTATAATTTTTTCAAGATCAGATTTTAATTTTTTTATCTTCTTTTCTTCAAAAAGAGAAGAAGTAATATCTAAAATAGTATCAATCAGATTTATTATTTCTTTATTGGTAGCTGCTTCTTTATTAATTCCTACTTTTTCTATAGCTTTAGAAAAAACTGATTTACCCATACCTGGAAATTTATCTAATAGAATTTCCTTGATATTCTTTATTTTTTTAACTGAGGACAAAGATATCACTTTTTATGAAATTTTATGTCATCTATTTTAATGAATTTAGAGATATTAGATCTTTATTAAGGAAGTATAAAGATTTTTCAACTATTACAAAATAATTAATTTTTTAGTGGTTAATCTTATAAATATATAGGGGTTAAATAAATATAGATTAAAATGGCATCTACATTTGAAATCACTCGATCAGTAGTGCCTTTTTCTGTTAGTGTAGTATGCACAATTATATTTCTAATAGTTTTGAGAAAGTATTTAATGTTAAGAGAATTACCTGATGATAAAACTACACAGTTTCAAAAGAAATATGTGTCTTTGTGGATATTATTCTTTTTTTTAACATTTATTTTGACTTTTTTATATGGTATTAATTATTATCTTGCTTTTTCATCTTCTAGATCTGAGTTTGGGTCAGTTATAAGTCTTATTGGATTAATATTGTCTATTGCAATGACTATTCCTCTATTTGGTATTGTTGGTGTCATTTTAAACAAAGAAAAATTAGTAATTTTACCTATTATATATACTTTAGTTTCTACAATTGCTGTATTTTTAGCATATGAGGTACATGTTGGTACAGATTTTGAAAAAGGGTATGAAAAACCAGAAATTGCACAAGCTTTTCAAGTAGGAGCAATAGTATTTATTTTAATATTTATAATTGTAATGGTTCTAAATTATTTACGATTAAAAGCTGCAAAACCTAAAAAAAGAGCTTTATATTATTCAGTTGGTGCAATGTTTACACTAATTGGATTAGTTCTTGTTAATATAGCACATCAAGCAGCTTCATCATCTTTATTTACATTTTCTTGGCTTTTATTCCTCTTTGGTAGTTTTGGATTTTATTTTGGACAAAATATCTAAAAATTATCTCAATTTGATTTTAAATTGTGGTTGAGAATAATTAGACTTTTTGGTTAATTAAATTAAAAAATTCAATTCATAAGAAAATAATTAAAACTTAGTTGTATAATATTAATTTATGGCATATGATGTTCTCTATATTTTGTCTAACTCCATTTTGTGGATTATTCAGTTTTTTATATTTATAATATGTTTTGATATTTACAAAAATACAAAAGGAGCTTCTTTAGCTTATAAAAAGTGGGCAACAGGTCTTTTTTTGTTGTTATTGGGCAGTACTATTTATCTTATATTTGGTGTTGTTTTTGAAGCTAATGAAACATCCACAAGAGATATTAATGAATTTCATAAAATACTTGGGCATGCTATAGAAGGATTTGGATATTTTTACTTACCTGTGGGTATTATGTATCTTTCAAAAGATATGGGTTTTGGAAAAGTTAATGAAGATACTATAAGAAAAAGTCAAATTATATTTTTTGGAGCAATTATATCTATATTTTTGATATTAATGAGTAGTATAATTTATTTTTCTATAATAAAGATAATAGGTATTTCTTATCGAATTATTTACTTAGTTATTTGGGTATTTACAATTTATTACTTTAGAGATATATATTCTATGCTAAAAGGTACTAATAAATGTTGGTTATATTTATATATTGGATTATTTGCTGCTTTTTTCAATGCATTAACTAGAATTCTATTTTATTTTATTCCTATATTCGATTATATTTCTGTGGTTTTTCAGTTAATTTTGGCAATTGGTTTTATTGGTGGATTTTTGAAGTTAGCAAAAATGGTTGAAGCAATTTAGAAAAAAACCCAATATTATTTAAAGAATTTATGTATATACATTTTTTTTATGACAATTGATTTATCTTATGTAATTCAATATGCTATTTTGGCAGTTATTGAATTTACTGTTTTTTTATTTTCTTATTCAATCTATAGGAAAACAAAAGGTGCATCTTTAACTTATAAAATGTGGGCTATTGGTACTTTTATTTTATTTATATCGTCTATATTTTATTTAATATGCGCAATACCTTTTGAATGTAATGAACAGATCTCAAATAATAAAAATGAAATACATAGAGTTATTGGTGGCGCATTAACAGCTTTTGGATATTTTTATATCCCTTTAGGCTTATTGTATCTTTCAAAAGATTTTGATGTAGGCGATGTTAACCAAAAAATGATTAAAAAAATTCAAATTATATTTTTTAGTGTTATAATTCTCATCTCTATATTTTTTATAATTTTATCTCCTTTATATAAAATTCTTAATGTAGTGAGCATCTCATTTAATTTTTTATATTTCTTAGTTTGGGTATTTAGTATATATGAATATAAACCATTGTATAATAAAATATTAAAACAGATAAATGTATGTTGGATACTTATCTATATTGCAATGATTGGAGGAATTTTAAGTGAAGTATTTAATATTCTTTTACATGTTTTTTCTTTTTTTGAGTATTTAATGTTGATATCTCAGTTAGTGATGGCATTTGGATTTATTAGTGGATTTTATAAATTAGCAGAGATGGTTGAAGCAGTCTAATATCTTCTTATTTATTATATTTTGATATTTTTGTAGATTTCAAAAAAATTTTAATTTTCTATACTCTAAATTATGTTTTATAATCTAAAATAATCTTTAAAAGAAATTGTGATAATTTGAATCATAAGTAAATTATAAAACTCTTTATCTTATTTTCATATATATAAGAGATGATCTGATGAGTGTAGATATAGGTTTGATAATATCAAATATTATTTTGTGTTTAATTGCTTCTTTATTGCTATATATTAATATTTCGATATATAAGGAAACAAAAGGAGGATCAAATGCTTATAAATGCTGGGCGATTGCAACAATATTTATATTTATAAATTCATTTTTTGTGCTTATTTCTGGTTTTTTTACAGGAAGTGATGAACTTGATTCTTCAAACTTAAATGAAATAGTCAAACTTATCACTTTTAGTTTAGCAAGTATAGGTTATTTTTATATTCCATTAGGAGCACTTCATTTGAGTAATGATATGGACATTTATCATATTGATAAGAAAAAAATACGCAAATTAGAATTATTTTGGGTTATTTTTATTTTGAGTTATTTCATTGGAGCATTCTCTTTGCTATTTGAATATTATATCGCTGAATTTATTCGAAATTTTTTTGATATAATTATAACAACTACTTGGATTTTTTCAATCGCAGTTTATTATCCTTTTTATAATAAAATAAAAAATTTGGGGAACGATTCGTGGACCTATCTTTTTTTAGGTGTAATTTGCTCATTTTTAAGTGCTCTATCTGCAAATATTCGAGATATAGGTCTTGATATTTTTCAATATATCAAGCTAGTTTTTGATACTCTATTAGGATTATTTTATATTTTAGGGTTTTATAAACTTGCAAAAATGGTTGAGGCGATATAGATGACAAATATTAGAGATATTCGCGAAATTGTGAATAAAACAGTTCCTGGTGTAGGTAAAGGTATTTTTGACTATGCTATAAAAAATTTAGGACTCGGTGTAGATTCTTCGGATCCTAATGATATACAAAAAGGCGTTCAAGAAATTATAAAACATATCCAGACTTTATATGGAATTCAAAAAGCAGAACAAGTGAAAAAAGAACTTTCTAATCTCTAAAAAAATATTTAAAATTCAGTGAATAACCTATGGCAATTGATGTAGCTTATGTAGTATCATATTTGATATATTGTATTATTACAGCTATTGTGTTGTTTTTTTCTTTATCAATTTATCTAAATACCAAAGGAGCTTCTTTAGCATATAAAATGTGGGCTATAGGTACATGTTTATTATTTATAGGTTGTTTTGTGTATTTAGTAGGTGGTTTATTATTTGAAGCTAGCAATACCGACTCATCAGATAAAAATGAATTAATTGCAATTTTAGGTGAATCTATTGTTGGATTTGGGTATTTTTACTTGCCTGTAGGTGTTATGTATCTTTCAAAAGATATGGAGATCACCGATATTGATAAAAAATTAATAAAAAAAGTTCAAATTATCTTTTTTAGCTTAATTGGATTTACAACTATTTCTTTTTTAGCATTATTTTCTTTCTACAAAATGTTGACAATAATTGGAATAGTATTCAACTTTTTGTATGTATTGATTTGGTTAGTTACATTATATCCATATAGAGCAGTTTATCAAACTTTAAAATCTATGAATTCTTGTTGGCTTTTAATTTATATTGGAATAATTACAGGTTTGATAAGTGAAATATTAAGTGTTTTTATGTATGTTATTCCTGTATTGGAATATATAATGATATTATTTCAACTTATAATGGCCCTAAGTCTTGTTTTGGCTTTTTTTAAACTTGCGAAAATGCTTGAAGCGGTATGATTTTTTGTGGTTTGAACCCCCGACCTATTGGATGTGGGCTGTTCTTTCTTCAAATGAAGTAGTCTTCATTAGCTTAATAAAAGTCGTAAAACTTTTATTGATTTTCGTGGTAAAAAACGTTAGAAAAAGTGAGTTTGGGTTCATCTCTTAGAACTCGAATTTCAGAAGGGATTCAAATTAGATTAATTATTTGAGTCGGCTCTAAGCGTTCAATATCTTTTATTTTATTAAAATCAGAATCAAATGAAATAATTTTAGATATATTATGTGTTTTCATCGTTTGATAAATCAATGCGTCATCAAAACTTAGGTCATGCTTTTGCATAAGTTCTGTTGCAAGTATCTTTTCGTGATGGCTTGATTTATGAATCTCAAGTCCTTCGAATGCAAGTAATGCTAGCAAAAAAGCTTTGATATCTGCTGGAGATTTTTGATATCTTTCCATAACAACAACAATTCCATCTACCAGAAAATCAGTGATAGTTGCTTTTATCAAATTATCCTTAAGCCTTATTAACAGCCTTTCACATTCTTCTGCTTTGTCTTGAAGGATCTCTAATTCTAAAAAAATATTTGCATCGATAAAATACATTTTATTCACGAAGTAATCTACTAATTCGAATCTGTGACATCTCTCTTTGCAATTCTACACTCGTTTTTTTAACATCTTTTAACAAACCTTTGATAACTTCAACTGGGTTTTTAGGAATATGTTCGTTTTTAACTATTTGTTCAATATTTTCAACCCACATTAATAACGCATGTTCTGCAGCTGCACTTAAAGAACCTCTTCCATAACCATAGCATTTCATAGCAATTTTCCGAAATTTCTGATCTAATTCATCAGAAATGTAAAATTTGAGACTTGACATCTTTATCCCTATAGATATATAGTGCTTTAGGTATTTATACCTTTCGATTATAAAAAAGAAATAATAGTTTACTTCTCTTATAAATATCAGTTTATCCTTTTGAACCCCCGACCTATTGGGTTATTTTATGTCAAAATTATTTTTTATCAAAAAAGATCTAGAATAGAGAGGGAAATAATTTTTAATAGAGATAAAAATTAATTTGATGAATATGAAAAATTGCCTTTTATGCAATGAAAATCCTCC
>CAYQAE010000061.1:0-11273 GCA_964415445.1 uncultured archaeon
CCAGAAAACTATGCAGAAGCATGGGATGAATATTTAGAGCCTGTAGATGAATAAATAAAAGGGATGAGGTCAAAATGGAAGAATTAAAAAACAAAATAAAGAATTATTTAGAAGAACTCAAATCAAATTTATATGATTGGTATTCTCAACAGATGGCAGATAAAATATATGATTTTTTATATAAAAATAATGAAGATAATTTTACAAATTGTGATCTAAAACCTATAGATGTTCTTTATTTTTTGGAAAATCTCTCAAAAAACAGCTACACCATAGATAATTATAACTCTGATAATTTAGAAAAATGGAGAAATACAATAGATGAATTTGAAAAATTCATAGAGGAAAAAAATATCTCTCTTTTTAAGGAAACTAATGAAGTTGAAATTTCGGATAAAGAACAATCAGCAATCGATAGAAATGAATTCAAAGTAAATGATTACATTACATTAAAATTAGAAAATGGAAAGACTAATATTTATGTGAATGGAAAGAAATTTAGACAATGCATCCGATTAATCTTAAATATCCCATTTGATAAAATCAAAGATTATGACCAAATAGATTCTATTGACGAAGCTGCAGAAATTAACAAAGAGAGTATTGATCAAAATTTTGATATTGAAAAGCAACCAACTTTTTGGAATAGAAAAACAGTGATTGGTGCTTCGCCAAGATCTATAGATTATGATGTAAATATTTCACCCAAAAATGAATTTAAAGGTCATTGTTCAAATTTACAGGCTTGGGTTGAAAATAATTATGATACTCGGCTACTTCATAGAAATTTAGCATTTCCCCTATTGAAAAAACTAACAGATATTGGAGACCCTAAAGCAAAAAAAGTATTTAAAGATGAAATTGCAGAAAGATTTGTGAGTTTTTATCCGTCTGTGATAAAATTTTTAATAAATGGTGGATATTTAAAATATCTAAAAAAAGAAGAAATCAATACATTATTTCAGACAAATCTTAGCTCTTTTTTTAATTTTGTTGGTAGAGAAAAATTAAATGAAATTTGGAATAATATTGAAAATTTGGACGAAAAAGAAAAGTATGATGCATATGATAAGTTAATTAATCAAGCTAAAGAAATAAATACTCTTATAGAAAAATTCCCAGAAAATTTAACTGTTTTTTTACATGATCATAAAAAATTTAATTTAAAAACAATAAATGACGTTTTTTTCGAAATATTTCAACAAATAAAGAAAGCAGATGATGTAAAAAGTAACTTCATTGAGCTTTTAAACGCTTCAGCTGAAATTGTTGATAATCCTTATTTTTATTATGATATAATTAATGAAATTGACGATAGAACGTTTTTATCTCAACATTTTGATTTTATTGTCGAAGTTTTATATAAATTTCATAGTGATAGGTCAAGATATCAAGTATTTAAGTTTTTAGCTAATAAATTTTATCTTTTTGATATGTCAAAAGAACATTTTTCTAAAGTATTGGACACCTTAAAAATAATTTCCAAAGAAAACAGAGGTAATTTGTTTTTAAAGATATTAAATGGAATTAACAGTGAACAATTTGATTTGTTCTACAAAGAAATTGAATGCAAATTTTTTGAACTATTTTCAGTATTTAAAGACATTGATTTTTCTATCAAAGATATCTTGGGTAGTGATATTTCAAAGCTATTTAAAAATATGATAGACAAGATTAAGGAAATTCCAGTACTCAAAGAAAAATTTAGAGATTTTTTAGACATGATAAACAAATTTGATGAAGAATTTAATGTTCCCCACGGTTTTATGTATCTGATGAAAGATGTGGACCAATCTTTGATTTCTAAAAATAAAGTTGATGTTCAAACAAAGCTTATTTATTGTCTATCTTGGATTGCTAAGTATGCTCGATCCTTCTCCAAAAATAGAATATATTTTGAGTTTTTAGATGAATTTAAAGATAGAGGTCTCCTTCAAGATATATTTGTAGATATTTTAAAAAGCTTAAATTCGTTTAAATCTGCTTATTCTAAATTTGAAGTTTTCTGCAAGTTAATTGAGCTTGCAAAAGAATTAAATGTTTTTGAGAATAACTTTAACTATTTTTTAGAGAAAACAGATAATTTTGAATTTACAAAACAAGTTGATGCAATCTCTGAACTGGTCAAGCAATCAAAAGATCTACAAATCGATAAAAAATCCCTTAAAATTAAAATTTCTGATTTAATCTCAAATTTACAGAAAGAGACCTCAAAATCAGATTATGATAAAAAAATTGATATTTTTTGCACTTTATGCGATCTAAGTGAAAAATTAGGAGAATTTAAGGAATTGTTTAGTGATTTTTATGCTGCATTTGATAATTTAAATTTCCGTGATAAATTTAGAGGATTTGAAAAATTATTTAATTCAGTAAAAAACGATCCTAATAATCTTTTTTCAAAATACTATCAAGATTTAAAGAATTCATGCTTAAATCTTTTAGATTCGCTTTCATTTGATAGTTGTAGAGAAAATCTCTATGAAAATTTTTCTACTATTATAGATAGTGTCAAAAATACAGAGATATTTGATGAAAATCTAATAAAAACAAAATTTAGTGAAGCTATGTTGGGATTAGATTTCCTTCCTTTATTTAGAACTCTTGATTATCATGGGCCTACAAAAATTGAAGCATATTGTGATCTTGTCAATATGATTAAAGATGAGCAATTTTTCACTGATAATTATCCTATATTTAAGGATACAATGAGTAAAATTATAGATGAAATTAAAAACCAATCAGAAAATATATTTTTTTCTAAAATAGATAATTTTGTTAAATTGATTAATAATATAAAGGACACACCTTTATTTATTGATAAAGAAACAATTTTTGAAACAAATAGCTCTATTATTTTCGATTCAAATGAATATAGCCAAGCGAAAGTAGTTGAAAATGAATCAAAAAATGAATATGATATTGAAAAAGAAGGAAGTCAACATATTAATGGAGAAAATATAAATAAAATTGATGAAAAAAGTCTATCAAAATATCAAGAATCTTTTAAATCGGATAATGATCTTCAATCTATTTTAAATGAAGTTCAAAATGAGCTTGATTTTGATCCAAAAGATAGTCAAGATTATAATTTATATGAAATTGAATTAGAGGAAAATTAAGGATATAATTAAAGTTGCATAATTATTGCAAATACTTTATTTTAGATATCTTTTTTCTCAAAAATGTAGGAAGCCAAAATTAGAGGTATAATAGTCCAAATTAATTGCACAAAGACGATTAGATGAAAAATTATTAAATAAAATTCAGGATTTTATAGAAAATATAAAGACTAAAATAGAAGATAAAGAAGATATCAAAAATTTAATTAAATTAAATGGATTTAAATTGGAATTCTACAAGGAAAATGATTTTGAAAAACTTATTGAGAAAGTTAAGGAGTTTTTAGATGAGTTTAAAGATGAAGATTTGGAAAAGAAAGAAGTTTATAATGAAGTTTTAGATTATATTGACGGAAAATTAGAAGATAAAATAAGCAATTTGAATCAAGATTTTAGAAATTTTGAATACAGAGTTGAAGATGATATTCAAAATGAAGAAAACAAAGAAATTGTATCAAAAATTAAAGATTTTTATGATAATAAATTTGCAGATATTGGACTAGGAGCGAATAACGTAACAGTTGAATTATATGGCGGTAGTATTTATGTTTATGTTCCAGAAGATAAAATTGGTCTGGCAATCGGAAAAGGTGGATCTACTGTAAAAGATCTTCAAGATAAATTAAATAGATCTGAATGGATAGAAATAAAATCAGACGATGAAATACCTGAGAATCTAAATGAAAATAAAGATATAGCAATAACTGAACAAGATATTTCTGAGTGGGAATCGATTGCAGAAGCACTTTCAAAAATTAATGATTTTGGACAATTATATTATGCTAGTAATTATGCTCAAGATCTTTTACAAAACTTAGCTAATTTAATTGAAGATGCAAAAGGAATAGTTGGAGATTCATCTGAAAAAGTAGAAGATTTAGAAGATAAAGTAGTAGAAGATGAATCTTAAATATCTTTAGCTGGTTTATGATTTATTTTATTAATATTATATTTTTTGGGTCTTAAAGATTCATCATATCTCTAAAATTCATATTCACATATACAATCTTCTGGAAATATATCTTCATGAGGTTCAGATGAATTTTTCTTAAAGTTGAGGGCCCAACAATTATCAGGATCAATATTTAATAACGATTCACAACATTCTAATGCAAGATCATATTGTCCTAATTTATCTAAAGAAGCTGCTAATTCTTTTAAAAGATACTCATCTCGGGGTTGAATATCTGCAGCTTTTTCATAGAGCTTTATAGCACCTGAATAATCGCATGATTGAATTAATTTAGCTCCTTTTATGATTAACTTGATTGCTTCAAGATAGTCTTGACTATAATCCAAATTTACTTTCTCAAAGCATTCTAAGGCACTATCATATTGTTTTAATTCAAATAAAGCAACACCAATTCTTTTCAATGCAGTATTATCATCGGGGTTTTGCGATAGAGCTAACTTATAAGTTTCTATTGCAGTCTTATCATCACCAATTTTGACTAATAACTGCCCTTTTATATGATAAAGATCTATTCTATCTGAGTTAATCTCTAAAATAATATTTGCCTTTTCTAAGATCTCATTTATGAAATTCGAGAGATCATTGTTTATTGGACTGATTTTTAAAGCTTTTTCGCAGCAAACCAATGCTTTAGAATATTTTTCTAATCCTATTAAAGCTTTGCCTTTTTGAATTAAAAAACCAACCTGGTCAGGGTCAATTTCTAAAGCTTTTTCAAAACACTCAATAGCGGACTCATATCTCTCCAATCGAAGAAAAATCTTGCCCAATTTATTTAAAGTAGTATCTCTTTTAATATTTTGATCTAAAGCATGTTTATATACTTCAATTGCTTCAGATGTTTTATTAAGTGCTTCCAAAATTTTTCCTTTCAATATAAAAGAATTAGCATGGCGAGGAAATAATTCAAGAGCTTCATTCAAGCATAGTAGAGCATCAGTATATATATCTTTAGGTTCTTTTATTGGATTTTCTGATTTTCCTATTTTAAATAGAATTCGTGCTTTATAATATAATCCCAAAATATATGTTGGATTATATTCTAATGAATATTTATTCCGAAATAAAGCCTCTTCAATATTATCCAATTTATGAGCCTGATTAGCAATTGTTGTGTTAAGAATACTAATAGCGCACAAAGGTGATTCTATCTTTGGATCTGTCATGAATTTTCTATATTGTTTAGATTTCAATAATTCATTACTATCATTTAGCAAAACAATGTCTCCCAAAGTATTTTCCACAAAAAGATGATTGCCGACTAAAGATAGAACGTGACCTGCAAAAGAAACTATTTTTGCAGAAATATCTAATCTAGAAAGAATTGCAATATATAAATATGTTAATCCTGTGCAATTTCCTATTGGATTATAATTTGAGTTTTTTATTGTATCAATAATCTCTGAAAGTTTATATTTACCCTTTTCATAGACTTTTGAACGAAGATGAAGAAAATTATTGAGATGGATAGCTATTTTAAATTTTTCTTGTTCTTTTTCTGATAATGAAGTATAAAAATTGTTTCCCATTTGATTTATATTAATAGAACTCATAATATCAATATCAGAATTATTTTTCATGTAATCTTTGAATTTTTCAACTATAGTATCTAACTTGTTATTGTAAAGACTTAT
Organism: uncultured archaeon; assembly: GCA_964415445.1. Taxonomy (GTDB): domain Archaea; phylum CAYQAE01; class CAYQAE01; order CAYQAE01; family CAYQAE01; genus CAYQAE01. The sequence continues at coordinate 5,730 of CAYQAE010000061.1, forward strand.
TTTGTTTTTAGGTAATCCTTCTGCTTTTAAAAGTTCATTTATTAAGTTAGGATATGTTATTTTATTCTCTTTTAAGTATCTCTTAAAGGAATCTGGCATATTTAGTTTTCTTATAATGTCTTCTGTTTTTTTTTGAGGATAAAAAGATATTATTCTAATAATATCTCCATCTGAACTTGTTTCTAATCTAAAGAGAATAGTCCCATCAAAATTTAATCTGACGTATGCAAAGTTTTCAATATATTCATATTGATTAAGTTTGATATCTTGTCCATTTTCTTCAAAATCTTGCAATAGATCATTTATATTTAATTTAGAGAAATTCATTTTATCATCACAAGTATATAAACTTGCATTTTTAGAGCACAAATTCATTAATCAATTAAAAATCAAATAATGCATTGAAAATTAAATGGATTGCACTATTTAGTCCAAAAAACCTGATCTATCCCTTAGTAGGAATAACAAATAAATTCTAAGACTCCTTCGCATTTGGTAAAATATTTGAGCATCTTTTTGATGCCCAAAATATCATCATCAAATGATGATTTTAACTATTAACCTTATGAAATCCACAAGCAGAAATTATATCTGCACAAACATCACGCTCATCTCTCATAAGACTTGCTCCTTCACAAACCTTTGAAAGTTAATATATAATAGTAGACCCTAGTATTTAAACCTTTGCACGTATTTCACCAAACCACCAAATATTCTCCCATTTAACCAAAATACCCCCACAGATCCCTTTTAACATTAATTTTTCAATCTATGTTTACGAAATCCGTTAGACATTTTGTATACAAAATTAGTTGGATTTCAAACGAATTTCATGTGTTAAACTTTTTTTATTTAATCCTAAAAGTTATTTAACATTCTCTATTAAATCAGAAACAGTTATTGTTTTTATTTTGTTCCTATTTTTAACTCTAAGAACATATATATCACCAGAGACTATAAATTGTGCTTGTCCTGCATTTGCACATTCAAATAACATATTATCATCAGGATCTTCCTTGATCAAATTTACTTTCTTTTTTGGCTGAACTATCTCAGAGACTCGAAGCAAAATAGTAGTCATTTTTTCTACTTGATGTTGATTAAATCCAAATTTTTTTCTTGATATTACATTAACAAATTCATCTAATAATTTCGAAGAAAGAATTAGTCTAACTTTTCCTGTAAGAATTAAATTTAGTGCTTTATGAGACTTCCCTTTGGCAATAAATGCAGATATAAGAACATTTGTATCATACACTGCTTTGATCATTTTTCAGCCTTCTTTTTATTTCTATATTCTTTTATCTCTTTTTTTACGTCTTTAGGAGTTATTCTATTTTTCTTAGCTATTTCTGATGTCATTTTAAAAATTTCATCAAATTCTTTTTTTAATGAAGGCAATTCTATTTTTTTAAAAATGATGTAGTCGTCTTCACCATAGGCAATAAATTTCTTTTCTGAGAGAGGCAGGTACAACTAATTGCCCTTTTTTGGACATTTTAACAAATTCCATATTGTTTCACCGATGAACAGTTAAATAGTTGAACAGTTAAAAAGTTTTCTTTTCTATCTTTATAATCAATTAAACCTTCTCAGCTACCAAAATATTACCAATTTTAGCTTTTCAAACTAAAATAAAACCTAAATTTTTCTAAAATCCATATAGATAGTTTGTATACAAGATAAATAAGATTTAAAAATTCATATACGAAGGTTTGCAAATCAATGACAGATATGTTGCGTTTTAAGAAATAGCTTTTTTGGTCCTCCATCATGGATTCCAAGAATGTAGTATCTTTATTATTTCATCCATGTTATTTATTAATATCTTAATTATTTATATATTTCTATCAATCCATACGAAAATGACATTTTTTCGTCTGCTTGAGCAGACACATTTTAAAGTAAAATTCACTTTTTCAAAAACATACTACTATTGATCTGGTCATATTCATTTATTGCTCTTTTAGATGATAGCATCAAAATAATGTATGCAGTAATTGCTATTGCAGATAGAATTGCCATCATTATCGCTATCTGATACTTTATTGCAATTAGAGGATCGACTCCCGATAAAATTTGACCTGTCATCATACCAGGTAGATGCACTGCACCCATACCACTTATTGCTGATATTGTAGGCAAAAGTGCGCCTTTGTAAGACTCAGAAAAAGAATCTGATATTGCCTCATCTCGAGTTGCACCTAAGGATAGTTTGGTCTCAATTTGTTTTCTTTGTGATTTTACAGATGAATAAAATCTATCCAAAGCTAGGGCACATCCTTTCATTGAATTTCCTGTAATCATGCCAGCAAGTGGTATTATATATTGTGCATCAGCTAAATTTGTAGGCCTAACCACCAAAACCATCATAAAAAGGAGTATTACACTGCTTCCTATAGAGATAGATAAAAAAACCATCTCCAAAATATTTGGAAATTTTATCTCTGTCTTTTTCAAAACTATACGAGTAGATAAAATGTATGTTATCAAAACAAGACACATGGTAAGATACCACAAATTAAGTTTTAAAATATACTTTAAGACAAATCCAGCTATAACAAGTTGGACACTCATTGCAAATACTGAGCTTGCAATATTTTTATTTACATCCACAGATCTTATAGTTGTAAATGTAATTACGACAGCCAAGAGAGAATATGCCAAAATCATACCCAAAATATCAATATCTGCAATTGCCTCAGACATTGCATTCAGCTCCCAAGAATGTTTTTAGATTATCAAAAGAGACCTCTTTAGCTATTTTTGTAATTTTTCCCTCACACAAAAATATAGATACATCTGAATTTTTGATTATATCATAAGAATGAGTTACAATAACTAAAGTTAGATCTGCTTTTAATTTAAGCAATACTTCTATTAATTTGCCTTCTGTCCCAACATCTAAGGCAGAGGTCGGCTCATCTAAAAGAAGTAGATTAGGTTTAAGAAGTAGTGCACGAGCTAGGGCTGCCCTCTGTTTTTCTCCACCAGATAGAGTTTCAGCATCTTTATCTAAATATCTTTCAGTTAACTGACATCTAGCTAGTGCTTCTGAGATATCACGCTCATCTATTTTTTTTTGACTATTTGCTCCAAATTTAAAAGGAAGAAATAAATTGTCTCGAACACTTCCATCAAATAGAAGTGGCTCTTGCTGAACATAGGCGATCTCTGATCTCAATTTAGGTATTTCATATTCAAAGATATCTTGACCATCATAATTTATATTTCCAGATGTAGGAGATATTAGCAAGTTTAGATGTTTCAAAAGAGTAGTTTTTCCGCTTCCGCTTCTTCCAATTATGGTATATAGTTTATTTGTCTCAATCTCTAAATTGATATCTTCTAAGATCCTAGATTTACCTTGTAGATAGCTAACTTTTTGTAAATCAACTAATCCCATAATTTATTCCACACAAAAATATTATACAACAAAAAGTAATAATATTAATTTATAGGTTTAATCAATATTGGTAAAATATTAGTTTTTTTGTTTATTTTTTAATAAATATTACCAAAAAATATATAAATTATCACAACAAAATATAATATAGTGGTAATATGAATTATGTACGATTGGACAAAACAGGGAAAATATATCTTCCAAAAAACATTAGAACAAAAATGGAAGGAGATTATATACCAATAGTACTTCCAGATAATGATATCATCTTACATAAGATAAAAAAATCCAAAAATCCTCTTAAAATCTTTCAAAAACTCCCTAAAGTCGATGAAGATATAAAAACTGCAAAGAAAAAAATACTCAAGCAAGCATTAGAGGATGGTAAATAGATGTATGTTGAAACAGATTTTTTTTTGGCTCTAATTAAAAATAACGATAGATTAAAAGCTAATGCAGAGAAATATTACCATAAATTTAAAAATAAAATGTGGACATCTTTTTTGACAATGATTGAATTAATGCTTTGGGCATACTCACATAAAAAAGATCCTCTTCCATTTGTAGAAGGTGCTTTTGGACTCGTTAAATTAAAAAAAACTGAAATACCATTTGAAAAATTACTAGCTGCATGTTATCTTATAGAAAAATATAGTTGCACTACTTTTGATTCACTACATGCAACAATATGTGGAGAAGATGAAATATTAAGTTCTGATAGGAAATATGACAAAATGGGACTCAAAAGAATAAAATTAGAAAAAAATCCAAAATAGATATTTCATGTTATCTAAAAAGAATTAATGGCGCCCCGACCGGAATTTGGATCCGGGTCGTGGCCTGACTACCTCATAAAAAGTCGACAGGGCCACATGAATGACCTCTATGCATAAAGACATAGATTAGGCCGCTACACCATCGGGGCATGATATATTTTATTTTTTATTAAGAGAAAATACAAAATATCAATCTTTAAAAAACTCTTGATAAATCTCATTTAGCTGATTTTCAAACTCTTTTACTTGATCTATTTTTGGAAGCATTTGAATTTTTTTAGACAAACTCTGAATTTCTCTCTCTAAATTTTTAAAGTCTCTATCTTTAAACAGATTCATAATCGTGCGATATTGCATTAAAAAATATCTATAAATTCTTTTTGTTCTTTTTGATTTATTCATCTCATTTAATAATTCATAATATTCTCCACTAAGCTCAACGTATTCTTTATCTGACAATTGATATAATTTTTCACTATTTTTAACTTTTGGTCTAAGATCTATATCTTCACTTGAAGTATATCCCCAAATTCTTCTATATAAAATAATCTCCTCTTTTGAATATACATAATATACCTGAAAACCGTTAGTCTCTCCATCTAAATCTCCATGATGGATTATAAATTTATCCTTTATGTTATCATTTAGATGAACATTTCCATATAATACTCCTTTTTTATCTATATTCCATGTGACATTCTCTACATCATCTTGATAGATAAATTTATTCTTATTTTTTACAAAAACGTTAGTAAAAGGATTTAGAGAAACAAAAGACATTAAACAAGATCCAGTTTTCTCTTCATTGAGTTTTACATCACTTATAGCTTCTGCATGTAATTTATCATCCAATTCATACATAATATAGAGTATATTTGAAAGTTTATTTCTCTTATTTGGTCTGTGTTTGTCAACTCGGATATTTCCGCCCTTTGTTGACCATATTCTACTTCCTGTGTGTAGATCATCTACAATATCAGATAGAAGTTTTGGTTTTATTATATCCTGCATTTTTTTGTAGGTAATTAATTTATTTCTCTTCTTTAGGATTCCATAGTCTGAGATTAAGTATTCTTTGTCTTCATCTGTCAAAATTCCTAAATAGACTACAATATCACTATAGCGCTTGGGTGTCTCAATCTTTACTCTTGCTAGATCTTTATATTCTTTTATCTGGCCTTTTGATTTTTTCATAATTTCTCTATCGCAGATCTCAACTGAAAGTGAATCTAGAAAAATTTTCTCAGCTAAAAGTCCTTCTGTAGATAGATTTGGACCGCTCGTTAGAAAAGGGACATTTATCTCTTCTGGTTCATACAAACTTGCCCCTATTGTTTTTATATTATATTTTTCATCATCAGA
>CAYQAE010000062.1:0-11265 GCA_964415445.1 uncultured archaeon
CAAATACTAATTTTGGCATCTCTAGCCGTATTTTATCCTTTGGACAAATTCTCTCCTCTTTGTAATATTCATTACATACTTTACAATACATATTATGCATAAGCTGCACTCTAAGTTCTTTCTTTAAGTTATCAATGTAGTTGGGGATCTTTGTTAGTATACTTGGAGCTGGATTTTGTATAGTTTTAACTTGATTACATTTAAGACAAGGTGTTACTACTTTCTTTATAGTAAATACTAATTTTCTTGGACTTTTTCTAACTAGATCTAAATAAATTTCAGGCGGTGAGAAATCTTTAGCACCACAATTGTCACAAACTAAATTTTGTGCTTGATTTTTCTCTCTTTTTACTGCTATATTTCCTAATGATGGTGTTTTTGGCCCTTCTGAAAATGATATCTCTTTTTTAGGTTTAATCTTTGGCTCTTGTCGTTTTGCAGCTTTAAATGTATGTTGCCATTCATCTGTAATATCTTTTACTTCAGCAGAAGAGTCAGCATCTTCCATGTAATATTGTTTTCCTACATCTAATAATCTTTGTATCTTTGCTTGCATATGTTGATGAACTTCTAAATCAGAGGGATATGGAATATTCCCAATATATGGTACTTTGATAAGTACTGGTTCTTGTTCAGCCATACTTTTACCATAAGGAAGTCTACATACGAACTGTCCAGGTCTTAATCTTTGAATAAATCTTGAAACTCTTCTGTGATCATATTGTGGATCACGAGATATGATAGTTGTTGCTTTTTTAACATCTTCTTCAGTTAAAAGTTTACTTAGCATCTGCCACGGTGTATTTGCTAATACTTTTGCAGGAAGTTGACTTACAACTTGCCCTATCGCCCAAATAAATTCTCTAAATTCACGAACTTCTCTAAATAACTTTTCAAATACACTCTCAGTTACTCCCATCTCATTTTCTGCAGAACTACCTTGACCTTCTTGGGGCAAAAGTTCATGACATTCTTCCATAACCATAATATGTGCAGGTGATGCATAATTTCCTTTCAGTCTATATTCACCTAATGCGGTTGCTAGTAATCCTAATATAAATTTCTTATTTGCACCATTTAAGTTCCCTGCTTCAATTACTACAATTTTATCTTCTTTAAATAGCTCTTCTACAGGTATACCATATTCAACTGCACCAAACATCTGTTTTAGTCTACCTTTAGCAAAATATGCAAGCCTACTTTGCAATACACCCATAGATTCTCGTGTACCCATAGTTAGGCTTTTCCATTCTTTCTCTAATCTTTTTACTACTAGATCGTATATCTCTTTTACAGTAGGATATGATTTCTTCCCAGCTAATGTACCTTTTTCTTCGTATAAATTATAAAGTGTCTTCCAAATAATACCACGGCTTCTTTGATAAGCTCCATAAGCTAGACAAAACATCTCTGCAATGTTATCAGCCCAATCTTCTGGATCAACTCCTTCTGGAGGTCTAAGTAGATTCCAATAAAACGGTGAAACTTTAGGATCATCTAATACAAAAATATAGACATCTTCAGGATTTTTAGCTAAATATAATAATTTTCTCCAAGTTCTTTTCCAATCTAAACAGAGCATACCGGCTCCTCTCTTTAAAAATTGCCACGCAAGCCACAGCGCAGCACAAGTTTTACCACTACCGGTTGTGCCAGCTAGCAAACAATGACCTAATTCATCTAGGCCTATTCTCCACTCATTTTTAGTTACTCTTTTTGTATTTACATCAATAATGTTACCTATCATGATTTCTCCTTCTCGAGTTTCAGGTACTCTGAAGTCCATTGGTATATCTTCCATTGCAACTTCAATACCTGCAATTTCAATTCTTGGAAGATGAGTAAATGAAGTCATCTCACGGCTATTTAGAGCGGTAGCAAATTGAAGATAATCTATGCCAAATCCATCAAAATGATCTAACCTTTCAATTTCTAAAATAGAATTTGTATTTGAATGTTTGATAAATTCATCATTAAGTTCAGGATCATCAACTACCCAAAATTTTACAGGTTCAGGTAGACTTTCTTCTCCACCAAAAGCAGTTCGAGATAGAGCACGCATTCTGGTAAATACTTTTTCATTAGGTGCAGCACAATAAATATTAGTCATAAACATACCTTGGGCAACACCTTCTGTATATCTATCTAAACTTCTCCTTAGCATTTCTCCTGCAAATTCATTATCAGCATTGATATATTTTCTCATATCACTCCATGACATTGTACTTACAACACCACCAGACATACCTCTACTTACATTCATAGCAGAAGTTATTCCGGATGTTGTGCCCAATGTATTTGAGAAACCTTCAGTTACAGTATCACTTTCAGATCTATTAGTTCCTGTAGTAGTTTGATTTGTAACGCCTTCTGAAGTAGTTCTAGTTACACCATGTGCGTCTGCTACTGTATCAGTAACTCGCTGTCCATGTGTTTCTCTAACACCTATACTTTGACCTACACTATCTGATTGTGAACGTCCAACAGATGATCCATGTGTAAATCCTTTAGTGCTACTTGCCCCTACAGTTTCGCTTACATTATGAGTTTTACCTACTGCGTTACTTGTACCAAAAGAACCTCCTCGAGTATCAGTTGAGGTAGATCCAAGTGAAGTTTGAGTGCTATTTGTGGTTCTAGTTCCTACAGATTCACTATAATTTCGACCAAATGATTGACTAAATGAATCAGATGACCCAGTGCTACCTCCTTCGGAATAAGTGTCATTATTTGTCATTCCATATGAGTCGGTGGATCCGTCTGTAGATGCAGAAGTATTGCTGACATTACCTCCCACGCCAGCACCCATATAACCAATATTTCCACTTGCACCAACAGTAGTACTATTAGTATGACTATCACTATTACCATGTGTCTCTGAACTACCTACACTATGTGAATCATTCCACGTAGAGGAATCTGTCTCAGTATGGCCTTGTGTGGTATTTGAATTATAACCTTGAGTTGTATTTCTCATCTCAGTTGATCCATAAGTTGATGAAGTTGTCTCTGAATTTCCATCACTATGGCTCCAATTACGATTTGAAGTAGTAGTTTCTGTCTCAGATGTACCTTCTGTAACACCTTGCGAATAATTTTGGCCTTCAGTTTGTGATAAACTTTGTGTATCTGTTTCGGTTAAACCTTCAGTAGTTGTATTTGTTACAGTTTGATTTTGTCCTTGCATATAAGTTGACATATCAGCATGAGTATCTGTGTGTGTATTAGTTACTCCATTTGATACATTTTCTGTATGAGATATACCTTCAGAATAGTTTTGTCCAATAGTCTCCCCATGTGCTTCTGAACCTGTTATTCCTTCTGTCTCACTTATTTGCGCAGATTGACTCATGCTATCGCCCATGTTAAATACTCCCATCATAGGTACACCCATAGCAAAAGTCCATCCTTTTGTTCCTTCTTTATTAGATTCGTATTCTGTGATTAAATCTAGGATATTATCAACTGCCTTTTTTGCAGTCTTTTGTGCAATGGGCTCAGCCACAACTTTATAACTAAATCTCTCATCTAACATACCTCTAGCTAATCTCTCAACTTGTTCCATACCTTTTGATAACCCTCCAGATCCAATTGCACTACCTCGCATTAAATTTGATTCTTCTTTTCTGGTGGGCACCCCTGTAACACAACCTATTTTGTAATGTTTAGGTATATCTATAACCATATTTAGATCGTCTTTGTCTATATTTTTATATTCAACTTGAGGATAACTTCCTATAATTATGTTAATTAATCCTTGAAGCCTTGCATCTAATCTATCCATCACTTCTAGTGCAGAAAGTTCACCACTTGCTTTTGCAGTAACTCCATATATAAAATGTATTAAATCGCCATGTCCTACAATATTGTAAAAAAAGGGTATTTTTGCTTCCCAAAGTCCAGATAAGATATCATCATGCATACGAAGTGCATCTTGATCCATAAATTGAGTAAAAATATCAGGTACTCTGTATATCCTTACAGCTTTCATACCTTTCCAATAAATTGTATTTTTCTTCTTTATTTTAAATAGAACATAATTTATCCTTAGATCTTCTGATCCACATCTGCTACAAGAGTTAGCATCATTTTCTATATTTATGTTACATTCAGGACACATTTTTGATATTCTTTTATCTATTACTGTGCCTAAACTTTTTTCATCTGCTTCTTCATGTAAATTATCGTAATTTATTACATCTAATACCATCTCTTCAGGTTCTGCTGCCATTGTGTTTGCCTCCACAAATAATTTTTGTAAATCTAAATTTCCTTCTAACTATTATTTTCATTTTTATCATATATAACCTTTTCTATAATTACTTCATGTTTCTTCCCATTAATTTTGAAACTACTTTTTCTGCTTTTGGCACACGTTTTCTACCAATAAGATCATAGAAATATGAACAAGATTTAGCAGGTATTAATATAATCATAAGTGCCCACATAATACTTAAATACATTAAAGCTGGAGTTGATCCTATCGGTGCTGGTCCCATTGGGCCTGTAAATGATTGATCTGGATTTGAAAGTAGGGCTATCATACCTCGCATTACAAGCATAACTCCAGACCATTTAATAAGAGTATCTTTTATATGCGGCACAATCTGATCACGATAATTATTACAATACCACCAGGTAAATAATGCAAAAGTCATATAACCTGATACAGTAATTGCTGCGAGTATACCTACTAAATATATAAATAAACCGGTTAATGTGACAGTGAAACCCCAAGATATTAAGCTAGGTCCAACTTTTGACCAAAATTCACGATTTGTAACTCTTTTTCCTATAATTTTTCTATTTTGATATATCTGAGTTGTTCCAAATACACCTACAATTCCTATAGTCATTAAAAACCAATCTGCAGTTACATATGTTTTTGTATAATCTTTTACTTCAATAGTTCTGTGAAATGTAACTGTGGTATGATTTGTTTCTGTAATTAAATATACATCATATGTTCCAGGATCTAGTGATACTTCTTTTGTATAAAATCCATTTGCTTCTTCATCCATTATTTCTGAAATTAAAATATTTTGGGTATTACTGTCAGGTTTTGTAATCACTATTACTACAGTCTGATCAGTAAGTGGTGCATTATCTGTATCTACTAAAAATAATGAAATTTTAATTTTATCATTATCTGTTGGTTCTTTAGGGTAAACAGAATGATCAGCAACAACTGCTCGCTCTATTATTCTAAATTGATGAATATTCCAACATTTTGATGTAGATAATGAGCTACCTTCATTTTCTGTATATTTGAAGGTATCATATCCATCTTTGTATATATCAATTTCAAAATCAAATGTATTAATTTCTAAAAATCTAGAGTCAACTGAAAACACATATTCTCCAGAATTAATTTCAATTCCTTTGGAAATATATGTTACATCTTTAGTATATAACATCTCCAGTGTTGCATCTTCTATAGGTTGATTATAAATATCAACTACCTCTACTGTTATATTAAAAACATCTCCAATTATTGCTGTAGGTATATTTTGCTCATCATACATTGTAGCTTGAATTTTACTTAAAATAACTTGATCTGATAGATATTCCAAAGCTTTTGTTTTGTAGTAGAGATTTTCTATATAATTTATATCTTGATTAATGCCTTTGTTGAGAATATATTTTGTTGCAGCTTTTTTATCAATTTTTTCAAATATATATTCTCCTGATTCATCTTCTTCATAGACATTAATAGTGTCAGTTAAAATTTGTAAGGTAGCTAGTGCATAATAAGTATATCTTAAATTAGTGTAATATTCACTTGATGATTTGACAAATCCTCCTAAATCGGCTGAGTTTTCATTTGAAATCTGTAAATTAGCAATAAAGTCAGAAATAGATTTATCACTATTTTCTAAATCTTTAATTTCATAAGGATCAATTTGGCTTAGTAAATAAACGGCATAATATGTTGATTCTATTTGAGCTACACTTGTTTCTATATTAGGTGTAAACCCACCTGTAGTGTCATCATATATCCCTGAAGAAGTACTTTGATATTCTGTGATATACCCCTTTAGAGAGCTAGATGATATACTTACATCTTTAGAGCTAATTTCGTTTACTATGAGTGCAGATAGAAATTTTTGATATTTCTCTTCAATATCTGAAGTAGAAATAGTATTTAAATAATTTACAGTTTCTTCTGCCTTTGAATTATCTGTTTTATAATCTGATGAACTGAGTCTGCTTTCAATTCCTAATAAATCAAGTAAAATTAAGTTATAGTAGGTATCTCTTAAGTTTGGTGTAACTCCCCCTTGACTAAATCCACCATCATCACTACAATAATATAGACCAGGTTGGCTTGTAGTAGGTAGAATTTCATTTTTAAATCTATCAAACTCAGCCATATCTCCTCCTAATTCTAAACTTGAATCAAGACTATATCCTAATGAATCTAGAATAGCTATTACAAAATATTCTGTTTCAGGATATTTTTGGGTAGCATCAGTTGGGTTTTTTAGAAATTGATGGTTATTTATGTAATAATAACCATTTTCATATGTTGAATTAGTTAAAATTGATTTTACTCCTTCTTTTGAATAAGGCGATACCTCATATGAATTTGCATAACCTAGCATGCAAATCGTAATTAAAATAATTAAATATTTTTTCACCAAATTTCCTCCTCAATTCTTTTTGGTCTACTCATAAGTCTTTCTTTATCTTTTACAGATATATAAGTAAATATTACTCCTATTACAAAAGTAATGCAAAGTGCTATAATTACAAATTCCATCTCATGTCCCTCAAACAATTTGTTTCACCCACTTTTCACTTTTTTCATTTATACACATCTCTTTAAATAATAAAGATGCTAATTTTTCCATATATACATCAGTTAGTCCTGAATTAACGATATAAGGTAATTGTTTTTTATAAATCCATTTTCCAATATCTTTGGCCAATGAATCTGTAATATCAGTAAAATCAAAACAATTTGGATCTATTTCACGCTTTGCTCTCTCTATTAGAAAAGCTATAATATCCTTTAGTTGTTCTTTATTTTTTATACCTGCAATCTTTAAAATATATTTTGAAGAATTTTCAATCTTTTCATTCCAACCACAATGTTTGCACTTTCTGGGATAAGTTGAAATTTTTATTTTTTTTCCACAATTTGGACACCATGGAGATAAAATTTCTTCTTTTTGACTAATTACACCTAATTTGTGATAATATTCATTTGTAACAATTAAAGCTAATCTTGATAATAAATCCGGACTTACTTTCAATTTTTCTCTTATCTTTTGAGGATCTTTTTCTTTTTGATAAATTTTGATTAATTTTTTGGCTCTTTTGTGAAGATCATTAATTGTTTTTATAATTAGATTTTTTTGGCATTTTTCTGAAGTCTTTAGAAGATCTAGGGCTAAATTTTCTTCAAATTGAAAACTTTTACCTAAACTATGATATGGGACACTAAATGCTGCACCTTTTTTACCTCGGGTGGTAGATCCACAATATGTACAATATTTGGCGTTTAAATTAATACCCCCACCACAAGATACACATCTCTTTAGCATTATTCTAAATTCTTTAGACTCATTATTAAATACAGGTAGACCAAATGTAGTGGGATAATCATCACATGCTGCTACCCAACCTATTGGTATTTTGCTTAGAAGTTCAAAAGCTTCCCCTTTTATATTGTTGAGAAGAAGTAGTGTCTTTTGATCTGTACTTCTTTCTTTTTTGAAAACATTCTTAGTCTCTAGGATATAACCTTTATCAGGATCATCTGCATATACTACAATTCTGTGAGGTGAGAAAAAACATAGGGATTTTAGGGAAAATGATGTATCATCTATTATAAATGGTCTTCTAGTTAAAATTAAATTAATTAAAATAGGTAGATTTTCTTCTCCGAAATAATTTCTCACTCTCTCAAAGTCAGTTAAATGCTCCATTGTGCTACTCCCTTTTATTATATTTTTTTTCATCAAAGTTGTTTAATATGTCTCTTAATTTATTTTTCAATATAGTTTTTTTTAATTGTAGATCACTCAACGTGTATTTTTCTAAGTATTTTGCCATTTTTGCATACCCTCCGCAAACAACTTTTGATCTTCTACATCCTATATTATGTCATCCATATTATATAAACCTTTCGAAGTTTTTTGAAAAAATAGTTTTAATAAATTAGATTATCATATATTAATTATATATTAATTTTATAGATGTATAAGGTAATTTTTGATGTCAAAATATAAATCTGAAGGCTTAAAAAAATTATTTTTAATTATGGCAATCTCACAAATCTTAGGATTGTATGTGGGATATCAAATATCAGATTCAAAAAGTGTATCTGCAGGAGATGGTGAAATATCTACTCAAATTTCTGAAGATGAGAGTTCTCTTAGAGATACTATATTAATAGTAGTACTGATAATTAGTATGACATTTATTATATTATTTATAATATTGTATCTTAAAAAATTTGGATTTATTAAATTTTTATTGTTGTTGGCTTTATTTATTACTTCTTTGATAGTATTTTCTAGCCTTTTAGATCCCCTAGATTCTTATCTTGGTGGATATGGAATTGAGATGATTTTGGCTATCATTTTATGTATCATATGGTATAAAAATTCTGAAAGTAGTTCAATTCAAAATATAGCATCCATATTTACAATAGCTGGGGCTGCTGCAATTATAGGTAGTAGCTTTGATGTAGTTAGAATTTTAATTTTAGTTTGTATAATTTCAGTTTGGGATATTATTGCTGTAAAATCTAAAGTTATGACATCTTTGGTAGATAATATGCCACAAAGGGTACCTTTGTCAATTTCAACAGATTCCAAAAGTTCTAAAGTAATGAGCAAAGAGGAATTTGAAAGATCAAATGATATTGTATATTCTTTTGAATTGGGTAATGCCGATGTTATATTCCCTCTCTCTTTGGCCATAGCTGCTATAGATTACGGAATTTTGGCTTCTATATTTGTGATTAGTTTTTCAGTATTTTTTACGTTTTTTATGTTTCATGTTTTGATGGTCAAAAAAATTAGAGTATTTTCAGCACTTCCACCTGCAGTAGGTGGTGCAATATTGGGTTTGGGTTTAGGTTTATTAGTTTAAATTTTTGAAGATAAAATTTAAAAACTGAGATAAGTTAGGTTTCATATAGGTGAAAAAAAAGTGGGACTTCGCCCGGCAAAGTGTTATTCACAGACTAGAGGAAAACCATACACTAGAAAGGACTATATGAGAGGGATACCTGGTAGTAAAATTACTATTTTTGATATGGGTGAGCAGAAAAATTATTCTCATAAAGTTCATTTAGTTGCAGATGAAAATTGTAGAATTAGGCATAATGCATTAGAATCTGCAAGAATTATAACTAACAAATATCTTACAAATAAAATTGGAAGAGCTAATTATTATTTTAAAGTTCGGGTCTATCCTCATCATGTAATTCGTGAAAATAAAATGGCCACAGGTGCAGGTGCAGATAGATTTCAGCAAGGTATGAGAAAAGCTTTTGGCAAACCTGTTGGGACTGCTGCAATAGTTCGAGAGGGTCAAAAAGTATTTACAGTTAATGTGAATAAACAAAATATTGATAAAGTCAAAAAAGCACTAAATCGTGCAAAAATGAAGTTTCCAATGCCATGCACAATTGAGATGAATTAAGAACCACCATCAAATGCTTCAGGTTCTGGTGGGGTTTCTGGGGGATCTTGTGTATTTTGTTTTGTTTCATTTTCAGGATTTGGATCTTTATCAGTATGTTCTATATCATTTATTTGATTGCCATCTTCTACACCATCTGTTTTATCAGCATTAGCTCTTATCTCATCAAATTTATTTGCAAGATCCTCTTGTGGGGTTAAAACATCATTTTCTACTCCTTGCGGTTCTCCTTGATCCATTGTATTTGTTTGTTCTGGTGGATTTGTTTCTTGAACTTCTTGTGGATTTTGTTGCTCATTTGCATTATTATTCGGATTATCATTTGTTCTAGCTGATTCTAAGGCATCAAAAAGATTTTGTTTAGATTCAGCATCATTTGATGTAGTATCTAAAGGAGTAAGTTCTCCTGTTTGAACTTCATCTGTAGTATCTTCGAGGTCTTTATTATTTCCGTTATTATATTCCGTATCTTCTTCTTTTTCATTTTCAAATAATGAATTATCATTTTCTTCTTGGGAAGGTTCTACTTCATTTAAATTTTCAAGTTCATCAGATAAATTATCTAATTTTTCTTTATCTTCGTCAGATAGGTTATCTTTATCTATGTTTTCTATCTTATTTTCAATTTTCTCTTTAATTTCTTGTTTTTTATCATCATTTTTTTCATTATTGTATTCTTTTACTAAATTATCAATCTTTGATAATTCATTTTTTGTTTCTATTGAATCTGAAAATTCTTTTGCTGCTTCTACTTTGCTGTTATCTATATCTAATTCTTTTGTTGAATCTTTTGCTTTTTCTTCAAAATATTCTTTTTCCTCATTTGCTTTATCTATTGCTTCATCTATTTTATCTATTTTATCTTCTATTGCTTCTAATTTTTCTTTTGTTTCTTTACCATCTATTCCAAGCTCATTTTCTTTTTGTAATTCCTTTTCTAATTCTTCCTTTTTCGCTTCTAATTCCTGCTTTTTATCTTCTAATTCTTGTTTTTTCTCTCCTAGCTCTTCTATTTTTTCCTTTATTTTTTCTTTTATTTCATTTTTTTCATTTACTTTTTCTTTTATCTCTTTTACTTTATCCTCATAAGATTTATTATTTTCCTGTTTTATATCCTTAATTTCGTTGTCTATATTATTTATTTCACTTTTTAGATCATTTATCTCATCCAATGTATCATGTAAATCGCTCTGTGAATATTCTATATCTCCCATCCATCCAAATAATTTTTCATATCCATCTGAAAATGATTCTCCATGTAAAACAGATACAAGTCCATTAATCATACCTAGTATATTACAAATAGGTCCTAAAAAGAACATTTTAGCAAATTGTCCGGGATGTGTCATTAGATACCCTAGCATCTTAATATTAAATGCTACACCCATCACCCAACTTCTGGCAGTCATAACAAGAGGGTGGTCATTAGTTCTTATATTATCTCTTAGATCTTGTATGTACTCTTTTATAGTTTCTTGAGCTTTTTCAGGATTTGAATTACTTTTTATTTCATTTAAAAAGTTTTTAAATTTATTAAAAAGGGTACTTAGTCCTCTAATATTATCTTCAAGATTACTAATATGGTTATCAAATTTATCTTCAATA
>CAYQAE010000063.1:0-7704 GCA_964415445.1 uncultured archaeon
ACTGAATTAGTTAGTCAATTACATATGCCTGGTTTAGTATTGCGACCTTCTCTAAAGAAGCTAATGGATCATAAATATATTCATCAATATGAAAAACCGCCTAAAAAATACTATGTAACAACAAAAGGACAAGATATGTTTTGGCATATTGATAAAGATTAATTATTCTTCTAAAATAGGATATGATCCATCTTTTTGATGTATTTCTTTGCCGAGCAAAGGTGGATTAAATACACAAATTAATCTCATATCTTTTTTTGCTCTAAGTAGATGATTTTCATGTTTATTTAGGGCATACATTGTCCCTGCTTCTATTGGATAGACTATTTTTTTATCATCAACAACTTCGACTTCTCCTCTACCCTCTATGCAGTATACTGCTTCTAGATGATTTTTATACCAAATTTTTGTCTCAGTTCCAGCATAAATAATAGTTTCATGGAATGAAAAACCCATTCCATCTTTTTTAAGAAGAAATCTTCTGCTAACCCAATTTCCATTTTCAGCATTTACTTCTCTTTCTGAATTTTTGATGTCTTTGAGTTTTCTTACAATCAAAATTGTTTACCCTTTTTCATTTTGATTTTCTGTTTTAAAACAGCTTCAATAGATTCATCTATTATTTTTAATCCTTTCTTAAGAATTTCTTCATCAATTATTAGAGGTGCTAGGAATTTTAATACATCATCATCTGCACCAGCTAGTTCTATTATAACTCCTCTTTCAAAGGCTTCAGATGATACAGCACTACAAAATCCTTGATGTGGTATTTTTAAACCATATATAAATCCACGACCCCTAACTTCCGCATCTAAATCAGGATATTTTTGAGCTATTCTTTCTAATTCTTTCTTTAATATCTTTTCTTTATAATATACCGCTTCTGATAAATCACTTGTCTCCCAATAATCTAAGGTTTGAGTTGAAGCTACAAAAGCTAAATTATTGCCTCTAAATGTACCTGTATGTTCACCCGGTTTCCATTGATCTAAATCGGGTTTTAATAATACTAAAGATAGTGGCAAGCCTCCTCCAATAGATTTTGATAGAGTTATAATATCTGGTTTTATCCCTGATTTTTCAAAACTGAAGAATTGGCCTGTTCTACCGTTTCCAATTTGTATATCATCAACTATAAGTAGTATATCATATTCTCTGCAAATTTTTTCTATCTCTTGCAACCATTTACTGCTAGCAACATTTACTCCACCTTCTGCTTGAATACATTCCAATATAATTGCAGCAGGTAGATCTACACCACTACTATTATCATTAATATATTTTCTAAGATAATCTGCGGTATTTACATCTTTACCAAAATAACCATCATATGGCATAAATGTAACGTTAGATCTATTTATGAATGCTTCATCTCTGTAGAATGCATTTCCAGTTATAGCCATAGAACCCATAGTTAATCCATGAAAACCGTTTGTAAATGCTATAATATTTGATCTGCCTTTTACCATTCTTGCTAATTTAAGAGCAGTCTCAACTGCATTAGTTCCGGTTGGCCCTGGAAATTGAAGTTTATGCTCCATATTTCTTGGTTCTAATATCACAGATGAAAATTTCTCTAAAAACTTCTTTTTTGCAGTAGTTGCAGTATCTAAGCCATGAATTACTCCATCATTTTGAATATATTCTATCAAGGCTTTGCTAACTTTTGGATTGTTATGCCCATAATTTAGAGTACCAGCTCCAGCAAAAAAATCAATATATTCTTTTCCTTGTTCATCATATAGATGTGAATTTTTAGCTTTTTCAAATATGGTCGGAAATGACCTTACATATGTTCTTACTTGCGATTCTAATTCTTTAAATACTCTCATTCGATCTACCTTTTCATTCATTTTATGGGACCTATCCTAAATAGTCTTTCTTCTTCATGATCTTTTCCAAATAATTCTTTGGAAAAATAATCAGATATTTCACAATTAGTATTCATATCTTTTGCAAATGATTTAAAAAGACCTTGAGATGATTTATTTGAAGGTGTTATTGTAGTATGGATATATTTTATATTTTTTAACTCTTCTCTATTTAATATTTCTTTTAACATGGATTTTGCAATACCTTTTCCTCGCATTTTTGAACTCACTGCAACTTGCCATATAAATAACGTGTCTACTTTATTTGGAATAATATATCCCGAGACAAATCCCACTATCTCAGAATCTTCCACAAAGACTACACATGTGTCTTTAAAATGATCACAAAGTAATATGTAATTATAAGTTGAATTTAGGTCTAGTGGTTTTGAATTCTTGACAAGCTTATATATTGAATACCCATCTTCTACTTTTGGTTTGCGAAACACAATAACTCTCCATCTCATTATGCTAAAAATATTGATTTTAAAATAAAATCAATTTCTAATTGTTTTATTCTCTATGAAATTTAATTTCCATTTTTATTATCCCGTAGAGATTAGACCTATGTCTTTGATCTAAAAAAAAAGTCTTCTTTTTAGATTAATAAAGCTTTGCATTAAAAAAATTTTTTATTTAGCAAAACACATAATTTGTATATCGATTCATCTAATTATATCTTTTTAAAAAACAAAGAAATGTGTTAATTATGTCAGATAAATTATTGAAATCTAAACCTTCGGTTGGCATATTACTTCTAGATTCTGATATTTCCTATATTAGGGGAGATGTTGCAAATAAAGATAGTTTTAATTTTGAAGTTAAATTTGAAAAAGTTAAAGGATATTCTGCAAGACGTGCTTTAGATAAAGATCCAAAAATATTTTATGAATTGCTAAATTCAGCTAAATTGTTAGAAAATAGGGGAGTTAGTGCAATTGCAGGTAATTGTGGGTATATGGCATACCACCAAAAAAAACTTGCACCTAAATTAAAAGTGCCTGTTTTTTTATCTAGTCTTTCCCAGATTCATTTTATTTCAAATATAATTTCTAATGATTCACATATTGGTATAATTTGTGCAGATTCAAGATATTTAGATAAAGAGTTATTAAATTCAATTGATATTTATGATACGAAAAATTTGGAAATTTATGGACTTGAGAATAAAAAATATTTTTACGAATCTGTAATAAAAGAAAATATACCTTTGAATCCTAAAGAAATTGAAAAAGAAGTAGTAGATGTTGCTAAAGAGATAGTAAAAGACGATCCTAAAATAAAAGTTATATTGTTAGAATGTAGTTGTCTACCTCCATATAGAGAGGTAGTACAAAAAGAGACAAATTTGCCTGTTTTTGATTATATAACGATGATTAATTATGTTTATTCATCTATTGCTAGTACTTAAATACCAAAAGTATGCTTTAGAGACTCTTTTAACGTTGTTAGTTGATTGAATTTTCCAATTTTTTATAGATTTCTGATAAACGGATAGTTGCAATGTTGTCTGTCATGATCACAGAATTGCTCAATAATCCTGTTTTTTGCCCTATTTCTGTATTTATGTCAATAAATATACGGCTTTCATGTCCTTTACGCTCCAAATTACTAGTTATCATTCCTATAATTAATTGATTTATTTTTGTTTTTAAATTATTGGCTTGAAGTACTATTGCTGGTCTCTTTTTTGCAGTTAAGAGATTAGAATCTGGAAACCAGACTAATATGATATCTCCTTGTTTAAAGGTCATCATATGCGTCCATACCTTCTGCGTTCCAATCTTCTTCAAAAGTTGACAATCTATTCCTTAGGCCAAAAGCTTCTTTTTTAGTTAATTCTGTCTGATCTAATGGTGTTTCATGGTTTTTTATTTGTTTCATAAGAAAGTGTACAAAATCTACTATTTCAATAACTTTATTTTCAGGTAATTTAAGCATTTCATTTGCAACTTGTTGAACATATTCTTCTTTTTCCATAATAATTATCTCCTAATGTATATTAGAACATATAGACTATTTAATTATATAGTTTTTTTAAATATTTCATCTAATCTTAGTTTTAATTTTCATATAAGAATCATTTTATAATTTTTCAATCTCTAAGTTGTGTGGATTGTGTGATTAGATGGTTTCTAAAAATATAACATTAAAAGGACACATTATAGATTCCCTAACTCTGCCCAAAGTCTTTGATAAAATTATGGACTTAAATGGAGAATTTAAAGTATTAGAATTTGATATTGGTAAGAAAAAAACAGATGAAAGCTATGCTTTAATTGAAGTCTTTGGGGATAATTTAGAACACCTAGATAATATCATTAATCAATTACACGTACATGGTGCGACTGAAGTTAAACCAAAAAACGTTAAATTAGAAACTGTCCATAAAGATAGAGTTTTACCTGATAATTTTTATTCAACTACTCATCATCCTACTTTATGTTTTTATAACAATAAATGGTTAGAAGTAAAACATCCTGAGATGGATGGTGCAATTGTAGTTGATGAGAAAAAAAAGGTCGCTGTAGCTGTTAAATTTTGTAATGTAAAAAGTGGGAATAGAGTAGTTGTAGGTATTGAAGGAATACGAGTTATGCCACCTGCTAGATCTCGAGAAAAACAGGTCTTTGAATTTATGGGAAGTGATATCTCAACTGAAAAACCTCTAGATTCTTTTATTAACCAAGTTGCAGAATCCATTATTGATGCAAAAGGAGATATTGCAGTAGTAAGCGGACCTGCTGTAGTTCATACCGGTGCATCTAAATATCTAGCTCAATTAATTAGAGATGGGTACGTCGGTGCATTTTTAGGTGGCAATGCTGTTGCAGTACATGATATAGAATATGCTATCTTTGAGACGTCTTTAGGCATTCATATTGATACCGCAGAAGTAAGAAAAGGTGGCCATAGACACCATCTTTATGCAATTAATGAGGTAAGAAAATCAGGATCAATTGAGAGAGCAATTAAAGATGGAAAAATTACTAAAGGTATAATGTATGAGATTTTCAAATCTAAAATTCCATATGTCCTAGCTGGATCAATTCGAGATGATGGGCCTCTCCCTGAAGTTGTGACTGATGTATTAGTTGCACAAAATAAAATGAGAGAGCTACTTCGTGGCAAAAAATTAGTTCTAATGTTATGTACTATGCTACATTCGATTGCAGTAGGTAATATGCTACCATCAACTACAAAAACAATATGTGTTGATATTAATCCATCAACTGTTACAAAACTTATGGATCGAGGAAGTCAGCAGACGGTAGGATTAGTTACTGATGTTGGTTCTTTTTTAGAAGTTTTAGTATCCACTTTGAATCAGAAAAAGTAAGGTGTTTTGATGGCTAATTTAGAGAAAAAAAGTTCAATTATTTTGGCTTTAGATGTTCTAAATTCAGATAAAGCAATAGAGATTGCTAATAAATTGAGAGATGAAATTGATGCAATTAAAATTAACTATCCCTTAGTTTTGAATAGCTCACCTGAAATAGTTTCTGAATTATCTAAAATTAAGCCAGTGATTTGTGATTTTAAGGTTGCTGATATTCCCTATATTAATAGTTTAATTACAAAAAGGGCAATTCAATTAGGTGCATCTGGCATAATTTGCCATTCTTTTGTGGGTCTAGATTCACTAAAGAGTTGTATTGAAAATGCAAATGGCAAAGATGTATTTGTGGTAGTTGAGATGTCACATCCTGGGGGTAATGAAAATTATGGAAAATTTTCTGAAAATTATTTGAAAGAGATTAATGGTTTAGGTATTTCAGGTATAATTGCACCAGCTACTCGTGTTGATAGGATTAAATATTATAGGACCATTTTTAAGGATAAATTAATTTTATCACCCGGTGTAGGTGCACAAGGTGGTAAAGGAAAAGAAGTATTAGATTCAGGTGCAGATTTTTTAATTATTGGTAGGTCTTTATATAATTCAGATGATCCTAAAGGATATATTAAAAAAATAAAATAATTAATTCTTCTTTTTCTTTTTTTTAGTAATGCTTTTATTATTATATTATATTTTGTATAAATCCAAAACAAATTTTGAGGTGTAAAATTGAAAAATATATTAAATAAAAAAATAGGAGGAATATTAGGAATACTAGCGATTGCAGCGATATCTTTGGGATGTCTAGGTGGCGAAGATGCTATTAAAAAAGACACATACAAAGTTGAAGCGCCTGATTGGGAAGTCGGTGACTATTTTATATATGCTGAAGATTCGTGGGATTCTAATAGTGCAGGATATGCTGAAATTTGGTCAATAACAGATGAAAAAGAAGTAAATGACACTGACTGTTGGGAATTGCAAGTAATAACTTCTGATGGCTATAATTATACCGCCTATATTAGCAAAGATAAATTTTCCATAATTCGATATTATAGGTCGCATTATAATAGTTCATATGTTGAGATGTATGACTATTCTGCCTATTCTGAAGATGGATATTTGTTAATCGTGGAAGAGAAAATTGGGGTTTCTGGTTATGAGCTAGCGTACGATTATTACTGGAAAATGGATGAAGGAACATATGGATACTATATAAATAGTGTACGACAATATGAAGAATATTATTTTGAATATAATCGATTGTCTATTAAAAACGACTATATTTCGTATTCATCTATTCGAGAGAAAAAAACATTGGAATGGGGTAATTTTGATATACTAAAGATTTCTAATTCAAGAGCTAGTTTTTGGTACAATAATGAATTTGGTTTCTATGAAGGTCAATCGCCAATAACACAATATTGGGGAAAAGATTGGTCGTCAGACGGTTTAATTTTGATAAAAAAAGGAAATAACAAAGATATACTTAATGATACGAATTCAGACCATATACCCGATGCACTGGCTAAAGCAAATGTTGATATTTTGTATGTAGATACAGGAATACCTGACGGGTTATCATACTCTGCCACTGATTGGAGCATCGCAGACCCAGATGTGCCTGATATAAGTATACAAAATGATAGTGGAGTTGCAAAAATAGTAAATACTACAATTTATGCATATCGAGGAATTGAAAGCGGACAAATGAATGTACCTGTTACATATAATACATATAATTACAATATACCTAACAAAAATGGAAATGTTTCAGTATATATCTACAAAGACAAAGATGATATATTTACAACTGATTCAAGTGGTATGCCTAATTGGGTACTTGTAGCAAAAGCTGAAAATATATCTGTAATGTGGAACGATCATGATGGATCAGTTGGAAATGCATCCTTAGATGATATTACATTAACGAGTACACTTTCAGGTCTATCTGGTGTAAGTTGGGTAGGATTCCCTGATAATGATTTTAAAGTAGTTATTAAAGTAAACGGTGATTTTAGAGGAGATTCAAGCGAAATATATTCTGGAGCAGCTGATGTGGAATATGATTCTGAAGATGATGACTGTATATCGTTTTGGGGGTTTAATTAAGATGATTACAAAAAAACAAACAATTTTAGGTATGCTTCCGTTACTTATGTTAGCTATATTTGGTTGCATAGGTGGAAGTGGTGATTCGAGCACAGTTGAGTCTTTTGATAAACCAGATTGGGATCAAGGCGACTATTGGATTTTGCAAAGTTCTTCATCTAACAGTGAATATGATATATGGTATGTGAATGGAACTAAAAAAATAGAAATAAATGGAGAAAATAAAACATCATGGGTTGTTTTAAAATATTCACAGCTGTATAATGATACATATGATACATTCTATTTCGATAAAGATGAATATACACTTCTTCGATTTGAAGAGCACAAAAGAAATGCAACAGCATCTGGTACTATGATTTCTAGAATCATTGAATTTGA
>CAYQAE010000063.1:7714-11039 GCA_964415445.1 uncultured archaeon
TGACCCCGGAGTACCTGTCTTTGGATTGGATGAATTGGATTTTGATATGATTTATAATGAAGATGTTCAATTCTATTATCGCTATTATGAATCGTATGAAGGGTATAAAGAAGTATACAGTTATTTCATAATATCTTTTACAGGGGTTGAAACTGTTGATTACGATGGCAATGAACATAGAGTTCTTTCATATAATTTTGAAGATGGAGAAACTTCGGATGATTTTTCCTTTGAATATGATCTAGAAGAAGATTTCTTTTGGTTAATAGGCGATAGCAGTAGTAGTTTTGATATGTTTAATTATATGTTTGGAACATCAGATAGATTTGCAAAATCAGGCGAAGCAGACAGCATTGAAGACATATTGAAAGATTCAAACGGAAATGGAATTTATGATGTTCTTGATAGCTTTATGATTGATCCAATAGATGCATATTTTGACAACGGTGGTTTAGGTTATCAAATGAGATTATACAATGATAGTCAGCAAGTTTATCTTAATGGTACACTTGAAGCATACATACAATCATCAAAAACTTATTTTGAGAGCGATAAAAATCTTACAAATTTGAGCGCAGTAATCTATTTAGAGTTGTATGGACAAGATCAAGATTTTACAGATATGTCAAGTAATACTTGGAGATTAATTGGTAGAACTATGATTACAGATGCTTCTTGGGTAAATACTGCATCAGATTATACACAAGTAAACCTTACAGAAATTCAGTTTACAATGCTTGATTCTTGGGATCTCAAAACACACAATAAACTGAGAGTTACGGGGTATGTAGAACAAGGAAATTTATTTGACCAGATTACTGATAAAGATGACAACCCAACAACCTAAAAAACAACTTTTCTTTTTTTTATTTTTTTATTTTAAACCGATATAAATTAAATTCTTGATCACCTATTTTTAATTTCCTAGCCATCTTATGTAATTCCATCTTATTAGACTCAATTAATTCATTAATCGCATCGTTTGAATCGTCATATTCATGATATAATTTCTTAAAATAAGGAGATAATTCTTTTTTCAGATCTTCTTTTTTTGTTCTACCTTGACCCCATCCAGGACAATCTGATTCTTGTAGTACGTTTTCATTATCATTGGTATTAAATGGATGCATTCTACATTTAATTGGCCGGTCTTCGTAAATTGTACATTCTGTATCATTTTTCAAAAAAGGACAAGGTTTAGCAGATAGTAATATCACCCAATCATTTACATGATTTTTATAAATAAAGAAAATACAAATTTTACCTTTCTCTTCAGCTAATCTTTTCAATCTCTTATACTCAAAATAAGTCATAGATACAAATGAATTTCTACAACAAGTCCCACATCTTATGCATTTAAAATTAAAATATTCATCCATCTAATCAACAAATTTTCAGTTTTTTAGATTGAAATATTTAGTATTTTTTATATACTAAACACTAATTTCTTTTTCTAACTCTAATCTTTTTTTCTCGTATTCTTTAAGAGATATGCTATCATCAAATTTATTTAAAATAGAATCCATATCTAGATCATCTAATTTGTCATAAATTTTTCTTCTCGAATATCCTAATTCAATATCTTTGCCAATTTCATTTTTCCATAGCTTGTTAAAATCTTTTTTTTCTAAAATTGCCTTTGCTACCAAATAACCTGACAGAAATGCGTATCTCAAGCCAAATCCTTTTGCAGGATCAATAAATCCGCCAGCCTCTCCTATATAATATCTTCCAAGGCTTCCTTTTGGAAGTGAATTAGGATAACTAATTTGTCCGAAACGAGTCATTAACATTTCTGAATTTTTAATAATAGACTTAATTACTTTTTGTTTTTCTATTAACTTATAAAACCTTTTTTCAAGATTTGAAGCATATTTTTTATCAAATGTTACTACAGATACTAATGCTCTGTTGTCTTTATAGGGTAGAGCATAGCTATACCCTTTTGGAGAGTATTTTGAATCATAAAACATATAAACTGCATTTTCCATTGATACATCTCTAAAGACTGCACCATATCCAAAAATTTTAGGATTAGTTATCCCTGTTGCAATGATATCTGCATTATTTATTGTTTCTGAAAATTTAAAGCTTACTCCTAATTTTTCGGCTTGAATTTTAAGTTGTGATTCTAAAGTTTTCTCCCCTAAATTGGGATTGCCTCTCAGAAATAGATAATATATTGGATTTTTACTTTTGATCTGTTTTTTTATATTATTACCTGTATGTTTATAAACTTTATATATTTCATTATGAGGCTCTATTTTTAAATTTAAGCCATTTAGTTCTTCTATTGCATCAATAGCATTATGATCATAGTTTTTATATGCTTGCAATTCATGGTTAATTTTTGCTCCTACTTGTTTTTCTTTCTCAAATACAGTTATATTTTTTTTTTGAGATAAACATATGGCAGCAGTAAGTCCTGATATACCACCACCAAGAATTGATATTTGGTTTTTCATTTTCATATGAGAAACTTTTTTTAGAATATATAAAGTTTACTGTTTTTATATGAGTAACATAAAAAAAATTTTCAATGATCTTTTTTATCCAGAAGTTGTGTTGGTTTTAGTTCCTATAATTATTTTAGGTTTTTTAGCAACTGATTCAACTAATCTCCTGTTACTTTTTTTTGCTATTTTTATTTTGAGTATTGCAGATTTTGCAGGAAATGTTCTTAATAATTATTCAGATTGGGATATTGATGAAGCTAACCAAAAAAGGACAGAATTACACCAAACATTAACTAAAAACAGATTATTGATCATATTTTGTTTGTTAAGTTGTGTTTTATTATTAAGTGTTTTTATTAATTCCTATTTTGCGTTGGTTATTTTTTTAGGTTATATTACTTCAATTCTCTATTCTACTATTTTAAAATTAAAAGATGTTTTTGGATTTAATTATGTTTGTTTAGGATTTGCATATGGATTTATTGCATTCTGTAGCGGTTATTTTGTGGCATCAAGTGATTTAAATATATATTTGGATATTATATGGATACCAATCTATTGTATGTTACTTATTATTCTTTTATCTGTTGTAAAAGATTATGAAGATGAAATTGGAGATAGAGATCATAAAAAAACATTTGTAACATTATTTGGAAAAAAAAAGACTATTTTATTTCAAGTATTTTCTATATCCATACTAATATCTTTTGTAATCTTAATTAATATATTAAAAGAAAATTATCTCATTTTACTAACTATTTTGCCATATTTAATATTTTTATGGCAGATGAATATTTTATCTAGATCAAATACAAAAAAAGAGTATAGAAAAATACATTCAAACGTAAGATTTATTAATATCTTATTTT
>CAYQAE010000064.1:0-10903 GCA_964415445.1 uncultured archaeon
TGGGCATTGAATTCTGGATTTAAAGAAGGATTTGATCCTGTTTTGTCAGGATCAAATCCTTCTTTAAATCCAGAATTCAATGCCCATTTTGATAACCAAAATTGATTAACATCAATATCTGAATCATCTGTAGGATAATAAATATATGCTCCATTATCAGAAGCAGAACTACGATTTGGCAAAATTAAAATTATAGAAATTATTAATATTAATTGTGAAAATTTATTTTTCAGCAAAATTTAACCTCTCCAATGATTGCTATTTCTATATTTCATATATAATTATGCTTATATTTAAACATTTGCATGGTTAATTTTGGTATCTTTGTATTTTTTGTTTTTTTTCTCATCTAAAGTTAGATAAAAAAATGCACACATACCAGCAATTAAACTAATTATTGGCCCTATTATAAATAAAATACTTAGAGATAATGCTTTAGCTTCAGCTAATCCTGCACTTTTAAAAATTTGATATGAAGTTACATTACCTGTACCTATACCCAAAGGGACAAATGTTAGTATCCCAACAATTGTTGAGATAAATAGTGCTAGGCCCAAAACTACAATAGATAGATCTATATTCAAAGCTAGCATAAAAAAATAAACTGCAAATATTTCAATTATCCATCTTATGCATGTTATCAAAATTACTGATGGAATCACTATTCTACTTTTTTTAATGGTATTTAATCTTGCATAAAACCTATCTGCTTCCTCTTGTACGTATTGGTCGTATTTTGAAAGAAGGGATGGCATTAATTTTTCAACTAATTTTCTTATATATTCTACAATTTTTGATCCTGATTTTTTAGACCCCACCACCAAAGCTAAAATTGCAAGGGATATAAATATAAAAACGAGCCCAAACCAAGATGCACGAATTTTATCACTTACTCCTACGTATTGATCTAATAGGAAGAAAAAAGAAAACGCTATAAATGATAAAGTAAATATATAATCTATTATCCGGTAAGTAAATAGGGCTGCAGCTGAATCTCCTATGTTTATGTCTAGATAATGTTTTTTAACACCTAAACGCGCTAGATCTCCACTTTTTGCAGGTAGAGATGCACTAAGGCCATATCCAAACAAAAACGGAGCTAACAACTTTTTGTATCCTAAATTAGGATATGCATCTTTTAGAAGCATATACCACCTTGTGCATTTAACAAATAGAGATAGAACAAATAAAGAAATTCCTAATAAAATATATTCTTTTTTTGCCTCACTTAATGTCTCTATTATATCTTTAGTTCCCACAGAATAAATTAGAGCAAATAAAATACTCAAACCTAAAATTAACAAAATTATTGTTCTTTTTCTCATCCGACCACAGTTTGTTTTTTTCTATTGTATACTTCAAAAAAAGAACTAAAAATTATAGGTGCCATAATATCTAATAAAAAGAGATTTGATGAATTTTCAATATCTATAATGTATCCTAAACTATAATTTATTCCTTCCCAGATAGTATAATATAAAAGTTGTGCAGCCCAAAAAGATAGTGGAAAGATAAATTTAGTGTTGCTATCAGAAGTTCCTGATATATGAAATATTGCCATAGCTAAAATAAAAGGAGATATAAATAAAACAATCAAACCCTCAACTATATTTGGTATAGGCATCTGGGGAAAAACTACAAAGCAAAAAAGCACAATAGAGATTATAATTAGTTCTATATCTATTTTTTCAATAATTCTGTCTTCTGAAGCGATATATATACATACAAATATTGTGCCTATTGATATTGAGATAAAACCTACATAATCTAAAATTATAATTAGTTTATAAAAAAGTAATAAGCTATCATACAACAAAAAAGCAGAACCTATCAGTATTAAAGCTATACCAATAGATAGAAGCTTTTTTTTGAATAAATAATACATATTTTTTTCTTTTTTTGCTATTATTTAAAGAGTTTAGGTCTAATTTTTTCAACCAGAATCTTTTTTAAAGTAGAAATTAGTGGTTTATATGATTAGTTGGTGGGTTTTATATGGGCAAAAGACCAAGGAAATTCAAGAAAAAAGGATCAATGCGCTGGAAGTGGAAGAAAAAACGAATGAGAAAAAAGAAGAATAAAAAATAATTAAATTAAGCGCTTATTTTGTATTCTTTAGTTATTTCTTTAGAATCAATTTCTATTTTGCGTATTAATTTACCACATCTTTTTGCAAGTAATCTTTTTTTGGCAAAAGATAAATCTTTAGCTTCATCTGGTATCTCTATTCTATCTACCACGATATTATCCTCTATATTTATTTCTTTGAACTCTTTATTATCAAAATCAAATAATAGTAAGTCTGCTAGATCTTTCCTAGCTTCCTTTGGAAGGGTTGCTGAACAGAATTTCATGGGATTTGCAATTTTTCCACTCATCGATGGCCGGGATAAATTAGGTTTAGTTTTTATCTTGCATTGTCTTGTGCCATATGAGAGAAGAATTTCTGATACATCTTTTATTTCATCATATATTTTTTTGATTATTTTTTTATCTAAGTTAGTTTGAATTTTGTAAGTATGAAGTTGTCCTCCTTTTTTTTGTTTTTTCTTTGTATACTCTATCTCTTTTTTATCTAAATATGAATCTATCTCGTCTAGAGATATTATATTTCCTTTGATTTTGTATTCACCATCATCTAAATAATTCGAAACTATTGATCCAATATATGTTGCATATTTTTCTGAGGCCCTAGCTGTATTTCGAGTTGGTGTAGATTTTACTCTAATTTGTGAGAGGAAAAATTCACCTTTTCCGTATCTTGATAATTTTTTGTGAGTCATATCATCTATTTTATCTTTAGCTAAACGCTCTATTATATGCATATCTTCTCACACCAATTTTGGTCTAAATTTCGCACCATAGTCTATAACATCATTTTTTCCATGAGAGCATATTTTTCTAAATACAGATTCCACTCTATCCCCAATTTTGATATTTTCAAAATCTACAATTTGAGATAAAATTTTTGGACCTTCATCTAATTTAATTAAACCAATGGTAATGGGTATAAATTCATTAAAATCTTTAGGAGCGGAATAAATTTCTGTAAAAGTTAATATTTCACCCTCACCCTTAAATTGATAATCTTCATATTCTCTGCTTTTGCACGTTGGACATACTTTTCTTGGTGGATAACTTAGGGTTCCACATTTTTTACATTTTGTGCCTAAAATCCTATATCGAGTTTTTTGTTCACGCCATGCTCGTGCTACCATCTAATCACCTTCTAAATACAGAAACTGAAATGTTGCTGCCTAATCCTCCTATATTTTGACATACACCAATTTTTGGATTATCTACTTGATTCTCTCCTGCTTCTCCTCTAAGTTGTTTTACAATTTCATATGCTTGATAGACTCCAGTAGCACCCACAGGATGTCCTCGAGCTTTAAGACCTCCTGATAGATTTGTTGGAATTTTTCCATCTTTTTCTATGTTTCCTTCTTTTATAAATTTGGAAGCCTCTCCTTTTTTGCAAAATCCCATATCCTCTAGGTCCAAAAGACCTAAAATTGAAAATGCATCATGAACTTCACATACATCTATATCATCTGATGTAATTGATGCCATCTTATAGGCTTGCTTTGTGGCTTTAATTGTTGCATCAAATTGCAGTAGATTTTTTCGATCATGATATCCTATAGTATCTGTAGCATTTCCCACTCCTGCAAATTCTATTGGGTTATCTTGTATCTTTTTTGCCTTATCATATGAACATAATAATACTGCAGCAGATCCATCTGCAATAGCAGAGCAATCTAGGAGTCTCAAAGGTGATGCTATAACAGGTGCAGATGTTGCTTTATCTAGGGTAATTGGAAACTTAAAAGCAGCATGTTTTGTGTTTTTGCTATATTTGTGACAGTGGACTGAAAATTGTGCTAAATCTTCATGCTTTAGATTAAATTCTTTCATATATCTTCTAGCTAATAGCGCATTTAAGCCAACAAATGAAGTTCCATAGAAAGATTCATATTCACAATCTGCAGCCTGTGCTAATATTTTAGTGGTCTCAGAAGTATCTGTATCAAACATCTTCTCAACTCCTGCTACCATCACCATATCATATAATCCTGAAGCTATTGCAATATATCCTTGCATAAGGGCAGCGCCACCTGATCCACAGGCTGCTTCAATTTTACAAGCTGAAATGTCTCCTAAATTAGCATAATCTGCCAAAAGCGAACCTAAATTTTCCTGACCTATAAATGAACCTGATGCCATATTCCCTACATATAAAGCATCAATTTTATCTACTTTAGCATCATCTAGACAATTCCAAGCTGCCTCTGTAAATAAATCTCGCAAGGATTTATCCCAAGCTTCTGATACTTCTATACATCCTACTCCTAATACTGCAACTTTTTTCATTTTTTATTCAGCTCTTATCTTATTTCTAAATCTAGCGTAGGTAGCATAATCTATGTATCTTTTCTTATCAAGATAATTTTGTGTCATAGGAGCTAGATCTCTTCGCTCTTTTAGAGCATCTTGGGTAACTATACTAAATGCATCAGATCCTGCACCTGATCCATATGATACTACTAATATCCTTGCCCCTGCTTCAACATTATCTAAAATATTAGTTAAACCCAAAGGCACTGCCCCTGCATAAGTATTTCCCACATATGGACTTAGAAGTCCGTGTTTGATTTGATCATTTGAAAATCCTAATATCTTTGCAGCACTCATTGGAAATTTTTTGTTGGGTTGGTGAAAGCAAGCATAATCAAAATCATCTTTTTTATATCCACCCTTTTCAAATAACATCTTTGCAGCTCCAATTACATGTCTAAAATATGCAGGTTTTCCTGTAAATCTTCCACCATGTGAGGGATATATCTCATGCTGTCTTCTCCAAAAATCTGGAGTATCTGTGACAAATGAACAACTCCCTTCAATATAAGCTAGAGTTTGATTACTTTTTTTAGAAAATATATATGCTCCACCCCCACTTGCTGCTGTAAACTCCAAAGCATCTTGTGGCCTACCTTGTGCAGTATCTACTCCAATTCCCATTGCATGTTCTACCATCTCAGATCCAACTAGCCCAATACAAGCTTGGAATGTCTCAGTGCCTGCTTTGCATGCAAATTCATAATCTGCAGAAAGTAATTCGCCGGTAGCACCAATTGCTTCAGCGATCACTGTTGCTGATGGTTTTACAGCATATGGTTTTGATTCAGTTCCTAAATATAGAGTTTGGAGCATTTTAGGATTAATTTTAGCACGTAAAATTGCATTACGTGCTGCTTCACACCCCATAGTAATTACATCTTCATCAGGTCCATTCGTAGCTTTCTCAATTACTGGAGTCCTTTTTGGATCTCGATTCCACATAGTTGCAATTTCTGAATTTTTTATTCTATACATAGGAATATATGCGCCATATCCTAATATCCCAACGTCAGTTTTTGATCTCAAAATATCTACATCCTATATTTTTATAATCCTCTAAGCATATCTAGCATATCTTCTTCTTCTACTTCTGCCAGTGATACATCTTCTTCTTCAGATTTGGCTCCGAAAGTAAATCCTCTATCTTTATCAAAATAGAATTCATTTTCTAAAACTGGGGAAGTAAGATGAATTCTAGGTATGGATAAATATCTTTTATCAGCTCTTTGGCTAAATTTAATAGTGCCATCATAGCCTTGCTCAATTAATGTCTCTTCTGACTTAAGTTGTGCACCCTCATCTAAGGATGCAAAAAAACAATACTCATGATGATGCATAGGACCTTTGAGATGATTTGTAAATTTATAAATACTTGCAGCTTTATTGTATGCAATTAATGTGGTGAGTGAATCAATAAAAACATAAGTAATCTCTTTTCCATCCATCTTAACTTCACGGCATGCATGATCAATATTATCTGCTAATTTAGTTAAGTTTGAAATTTGTGCTGCTCCGCTTTTTGCCATCCTCCAAGAATAGTAATCTACTATCTTTAGTGATTCAGGTGGATTTGGATCTATAGACTTT
Source organism: uncultured archaeon (assembly GCA_964415445.1). Taxonomy (GTDB): domain Archaea; phylum CAYQAE01; class CAYQAE01; order CAYQAE01; family CAYQAE01; genus CAYQAE01. The sequence goes on from CAYQAE010000064.1 coordinate 5,989, forward strand.
ATTATTTCTTTGACCATATCTTCGCTGGCATCAATTGTTAGAAAAACAGTTGCAAAACCTTGCTTAGCTTGCTGTATGGCCAAATAAAGCATCCACAAAGTTTTACCTACACCAGGTGGCCCTAAAACTAAATAGCTAGTAGGTCCAGGAAAACCACCATTAATTTGGTCATCTATGCTCTTTACAAAGGTAGGATATCTTTTTATTTCAGTCATTGGATATACCTTTTTGCAAAAGTATTAATGATCTACCTTAAGGTTTTTGATTAGGTTTTAATAAATAAAAAAATTAATTTTTCTAGATAATTTGAGATCCTATAGTATTTCTTTGAACTCCTTATCTATTTTTTCTACATCTAATTTTTCATATTTGGCTAAGGACCCTATATCATACCAAAATGCATCTGTTAGATATCCATATACTTTCATATCCTCTTTCATTAAGTAAGGGATAAGATCGCTATTTAGATCAATTACGTTATCGCCGGTACTAAATTCATTTAGAATATCTAATACTTCATGCTCCATTATATAAATTCCCATATTCGCTGCTTTTTCTAATTTGGGTTTTTCTAAAAATTCTATGACTTTTGAGCTTTTTTTGGTGTTATCTTCTACATTTGCAACTCCAACTGGTACTGCAAATCCCCTAGCTAGGGCTACAGTTAAAAGTGCATTATTTTTTTTATGCTCTTCTAACATCTCAGATAAATCAATTGTGCTTATTATATCTCCATAGTAAATTAAATATCGATCTGAATTTAGTTCATCTTGTGCATTAAGTATTGCTCCACCAGTTCCAGTAGATTTTTCCTCATCTAGAACATATTTAATATTTAGATCAAAACGCGTGCCATCTCCAAAATAGTTTTTTATCTGATTTGCTTTATAATTTGCAAGCATTAAAATATCTTTGACTTGATTGTGTTTCATAAGCTTTACTATATATTCTAAGACAGGTTTTTGGCTACCAGCTATAGGTATCATACATTTTTGGATGTAGTTAGATAGTGGAGATAATCTTGTTCCTTTTCCGCCAGATAGAATTATTCCTTGCATAAGATCACACATATTGAGTAATTTTGTAGTATAAATCTATTTCGAAAGGTTTAATAATTAGCTAATTTTATTTTATTTTATGCTAAATACTGCTGTAGTTGGAGTAGGTGGTTTTGGAAAACATCATGCACGTGTTTATTCTTCACTAGAGAATTCAAATTTAGTTGCAGTTTGTGACAAAAATATAAATACAGTAAAAGAGATAGCCTCTAAATATAAAGTTCCATATTATACAGATTATCATAAAATGCTACAGTCAGAAAATATTGATGCCCTAACTTTATCAGTACCTGCTAGTTTGCATTATAAATTATCTAAAGATATTTTAGAAAATTATAATCTTCATCTTTTGATTGAAAAACCAATAGCTTCAACAGTGGATGAGGCAAAAGAGATTCTAAATTTAGCAAAAAAATCAAATTCAAAGATTATGGTTGGCCATCTTGAGAGGTTTAATCCTGTTACAAAAGTAGCTAAAGAGATTTTAAATGAAGAAAAAATAGATCCGATTTTAGTATCATCTATTAGGATGGGTATAAACCCTGGCCGGGCTGTAGATGTTGGTGTGGCTCTAGATCTAGCTGTACATGATATTGATATAGTAACTCATTTTTTTGACAAAAAACCAAAAAGAATCTATTCAGAAATTGTTAATCGAAAAAGATCAGAACATGATGATTATGCAGAAGTTTTACTAAATTATGGTGAAGGTACAATTGGTCGAGTCAGCGCGAATCGAGTTGCATCTAAAAAGATTAGAAAATTTTATGTTATAAATGAGGAGTATTTCATAGAGGCAAATTATACTACTCAAGATATTTTTATTACAAAAAATGCAGAAATGTCTGATTTTGAAGGGTATGGTGAATATCTTCTTAAGATTGGTAAAGGAGACGTAACTAGACCTCATGTTGAGAAGGATGAACCACTAAAATTAGAGTTAGATCATTTTATTGATAGTATTGAGAATAATAAAGAACCAATGATAAATGGAAAAGAAGCAACTAATTCGCTAGCTATAGTTTTAGCTGCACTAAAATCTGGGAGAGAAAATCAGGCAATAAAATTTAATGGAGATTCATTTTTACTTTGATATTTCTCTTTTCTAAGATAACAACTATGTAATTTTTTATAAAAAATTCAAAATAACAAAGTTATTTTTAAAATATAAAATCACAAACTTTTACTTATATGATTTCAAAGAACCTATCACTTTATTAATATCACTATCATCTAAATTAGGATGAATTGGTAGTGATATTACTCTTTTTGAAATATCTTCTGCCACAGGACATGACTCTTTGTATCCTAATTTTTGATATAAATGTTGCTTATGTATTGGTGTAGGATAATATATCCTAGCTTGAATTCCTTCCTTTTCTAGATGATTGATTAGGTTTTGGCGATCAATATCTTCATCTAAAGTTAATGTGTATTGATGATATACGTGCCTTGAATTATTAGTTTCTTTTGGTGTTTTTAGAAAATATAGATCTTTCAAATTTTTTGTATATTTATTTGCAATCTCAATTCGTTTCTCTGTCATAAAATCTAAATTTTTAAGCTGAATGAGTCCAAATATAGCACTCATTGGTGTGATTCTAAAATTATAACCTAACTCAATATGCCTATATTGTGCATCTTGTCCATGATTTCTAAGCCTTTTACACTTCTCTGCTATTTCTTTATCATTAGTTGTAATCATCCCACCTTCTCCAGTTGCCATATTTTTAGTTCTGTAAAATGAAAATGAATTGGCTATCCCAAAGTTCCCTACCTTTTTATTTTGATATTCTGCATTGTGAGCTTGACATGCATCTTCTATGAAAAAAAGTTCATTATCTTCTGCAATCTCTTTCAATGCTCTAATATCACAAGGTAGACCATAAAGATGTACACCTATTATTCCCTTAGTTTTTTTTGTAATTTTTTCTTTCACTGATTCTGGATCGATATTGAAAGTTTCAGGGTCAATATCTGCAAATTTAGGGATAGATCCACAAAAGAGAACACAATTTGCAGTAGCGATGAAAGAAAAAGGAGTGGTAATTATTTCATCTCCTTCTTTTATATTATTTGCAAGTAGAGATATATGCAAAGCTGAAGTTCCAGATGATACACTTATTGCATGATCTACTTTTAGATGATCTGAAAATTTTTCTTCAAATTCACTAATTTTATCGTATCCTTTGTAGAATGAATCTAATATTAAATTTTTAGCATCTTTTAAATATTCTTCCTTAAAATAGGGTTTTGCAATTGGTATCATTTTTTATCATATCTTATTTTTTGTTTTCATCCTCTCTGGAAGTTCTTTAATTTTTGCAGGATTACCTACAGCAAGTTTCCATGAAGGTACATTTTTTGTAACTACACTTCCTGCAGCAACTACTGAACCTTTTCCGATTTTAATACCAGGAAGAATTGTTGTATTTGCACCAATCGTTACATTATCATATATCTCCGGTGCATGTGGATTATATTCTCCTCTTATTGGATATTTATCATTAATTAAAGTTGCACAAGGTCCTAAAAATACATTATTCCCAATTTTAGTATAGGTAGGGATATATACATTTGATTGGATGCTGATATTATCTCCTAAAGTACATGAGCCATCAATTATAGAATTAGTTCCAACTAGAACATTATTTCCTATTTTTGTATTTTCACGTATTAGTATATTATGTCCACTTCTAAAATTATCTCCTATCTTAACATCTGCATAAATAATGGATCCATATCTTACTATAGAATTATTTCCGATTATAGTTTTAACGTTTTCTTTGTATACTTTTGGGAGATAACCTAATAATACATTTTCTTCAATTTCTGTATTATTACCGACCTTTATTTTAGTAGTTTCCATTATTTTCCTATCCATTTAACTGATATTTCATTTAAATCAGAATTAACTATACGTACTGAATCAATTAGTGTCGCACCTTTTTTTGTAATATTTTGCATCTTTTTCCAATCTATATCTTTGTATTCTTTGTGATCTGTTACAATAATTATTCCATCTGAATCTTTTATAGTTTCTTCAATATTATTTGATCCTCTCAATTTAGTTATATTTTCTATTTCTTCGACATTAAATAGAGGATCGTGAATTATTATGTTTTTTGATAATTTGGATACTTCTTTTGTAATAAGTAGAGTTGGTGAATATCTATATTCTTTGACTCCTCCTCTGTAGGCTAGACCCAAAATTGAAATTTTTTCATACTTTTTTTTATTTTCTTCTAATTTCTTTCTTATAATTTTAGACATATTATTATTAATTTTTCTTGCTGTTTTAATTAAGGTTGTATCAATTTTTACATAATTGCTTATAAAATAAGGATAAACTGGAATGCAATGTCCACCCACTCCTGGTCCTGGTTTGTGAATATTACAAAAAGGCTGAGTATTTGCAGCATTTATTATCTCCATTGCATCTAAATTTAGATCCTCTGAAGCTAGGGCTAACTCATTAGCTAATGCAATATTTACATCACGATATACTCCTTCAAATACTTTAACCGTTTCTGCAGCTTTAATTGAACTAACTAAAATAGTTCCTTTATTATTAATTGAATCATATAATTTAGATAAAATTTTTGCAGTTTTTTTATCAGTAGCACCAATTATTTTTGGATAATTTTTTGTGATATCATCTATTGCCTGACCTGATGATACTCTCTCAGGACAATGCGCTACCCCAAAATCTTTACCTGCTTTAAGTCCTGATTTTTCTAAAATTGGAATTATCTTTTTATCAACAGTTCCAGGTGCCATAGTAGTTTCTATTATTACAATTGAATCTTTATGAAGTCCTTTTGATATTTCTTCAGCTGCAGATTCAATTATTGATG
>CAYQAE010000065.1:0-10835 GCA_964415445.1 uncultured archaeon
GAACTAAAAGAATCTGAAATTATGGATACCGACGAATATCTGTATCGAAAGAACAAATTATCTATGAAAGTATTTGGATTTGCAAAAACACCTTACAATCCAGCGTTAGTTCAAGGTTCAAAATCTATATTTGTGCATGAAACAGAAGAAGATTCAAAAAATAATATTGCTACTTTTGCTTCTGAATTTATGAATGATGATTCTATCTATATTGTTGGGGCTGGAACTACTACAAAAGCTATTTTTGACAAATTAGGATTAGAAAAAACTTTGCTTGGGGTAGATATTGTAAAAAATAAGAAACTCATAAAAAAAGATGTTAATGAAAAACAAATATTAGATATAATAGATTCAGAAAAAGCTAAAATACTTGTAAGCCCTATTGGAGCACAAGGATTTGTATTTGGAAGAGGAACCCAACAAATAAGTTGTGATGTGATTAAAAAAGTAAAACCAAAGAATGTAATTATATTAGCTACGCCTTACAAACTTTCAAAAACACCAACTCTTTTTATTGATACCGGATGTGTAGAAATCGATAAAAAATTAGCAGGATACAAAAGAATAATAACAGGATACAGGATCGCTCAAAGACATCAAGTTAGAGCGGTCTTTAGATAAAAATTTCAAAATAGAAAATAATAAAAACCGATATATAAACTACAAAATTGAGTTGTAAAAAATGGTAGTAACAATCATATCTGGGACATTAGGGGAAGAAAAAGTACCTATTGCAGAAGAGGTATCTAAAAAGCTAGATATACCTTATTATGAAGCAGATGATATGATAAGAGAATATGCTGCAAAAACTAACAAAACATATCATGATATATTTAAATTATCAGATAAACAACTTTCAAAAATAATTAAAGATGGCTTCAGAGATAAATCCGACCAAAATGCGATTTTTATAGGAAGATTTGCAAATATCGCATGCTATGATCTAGCTGATGTCAAGATATATCTAATTATGCCTTCAAAAGAATCTAAAAGAAGCTTTGCTGCTAAATTAGCATTGAAAGAAAAAAATGTGAAAAAAGTTGGTAAGAAAATAAAGATAGACGGTGTTAAAATCTCTGACCCATCTAGATATGATGTTGTAATTAATATGGATCAGTTAGATAAAAAAACAATCGTAAACGTTATCTCAGAGACCATAAAATCTAAATCGAAGTAATTATTTTTTTAGGACAAAAAAAGCATGGTCCTTCTCATAAGGATCTAATTTGACTTGCTCAATTATTTTTAAGCCATTACTTGTTAATATCTTTTTTTCTGACATAAATACTTTCTCAGGGTTTTTTGTAACGTCTATAGATCTTGCTTTAATTGCTAAAATTCCAATACCATCATCTTTTAAGAAAAGATCACTATTTTTTATAAATATCTTTGCTTGCTCAGTTTGGGCAATATCTTGATATAAGACATCAACTTTTTGAACTAAAAATAGATAGTCTTGTGGCCTGTTTGCATCTGCTAAAATTGGTATCATATTTTTTCTGCTCTCACACAAAACCACTAACGATGAAAAAACTCGAGGTGAGAACTCAAGGCAATATATAAGTCCATTTTCACCAATTATATCAGAAAGATGACTAACAGTTGTTCCTGTTGATGCACCTAAATATAAAACTGTCGTATTTGGAGAAAAAGGTATATTTTTTAACCCATTAATTATCGCTGCTGCCATTTTACTTCTGTAGGGGTTCCAAATTCTGTATTCTTTGTTTTTCTCTTTTACTAATTTTTCACCATAGACTTTTTGAGACTTAACTAGATTTTTAGTCCCTATTTTTTCATCAAATTTAAATATACCTTCACTTATTTTTTCTGCCACGTTTTTTACCTCTTTTTTTCTTTTTGAAAGATTGGTTTTTCTCTTTTTTTGGTGGATTAGGATATTTTTTCAAAATTTGATTAATTTTCTCATCTAAATCTAATTTCAATTCATCTGAGATTAAATTTGTTGAAAATGCATCCATTCTCGCTGCAATAGAAATTTTACCAGCTAATACTCTAGCTATTTTTCCTCGCACCCACCGTGGAGCTGTATTAATTTTGGGATCTTGAAAAATTGTTCCATGCTTTGGTGATTTTTTTCCTTTCTTTAGATGTCTAAACAATGCTTTTTCAGCGCCTATTACCTGCACAGTAGATGAAGGAAAGGTAGCTAATTTTTTTAAAGATCCAGCAGATTCGATCATTTTTGCTCCTATATTTGGACCCAAAAGATCAACCAAGTTAGGAGCAACTTCGCCCATAAGATCTTGGACATAAACATTATATTTTTCTTTTAGTTCATTTAAATCTAGTATCTTTTTTGCATAAAGTTGGATCATCTCCAGATCTAAACTCTCTAAATTAGATCCTAATGATATTTTTGCTTTTTTTAATATCTCTTTTGATTTAGAATGATTTAATTTATCTTTATTTTTAACTAAATTTGATCTAGTTCCAAATTGAGATATAATTTTAGAATATTCAATATAACCAGGAACTAATTGTTCTAATTCAGGAAAATGAAGAGAATACCACTCCTGCAATCTTTCATATATGAGATTTGAAATTTTATCGATATTTTCAATAGCAGCTACAGTTTGTGCCACAATTTTATCTTTAGAGATAGATGATGATGCTTTCATCCTAGAAAGTTCGATCTCAACTGATCGAATAAAATCAATTGTTTCTTCTTTATTTTTAAAAAAATTAAGTTCTTCTGAGATGTTAAACAAATTTGATCTAACTATCTCTCCTGCGTCATTTGGAGATTTAAGGGCCAAATTAGGATAAACTTCTTTTAATTTAGAAAATTCATTTGTATTTTCTGTAAAAAATTTAGCTTCTTTATCATACAAACGACTAAGCAATCTTTTTTCTGCCATTAAACAATTATTATAAAGTATGTTTGCTGTTTTTTTAATATCTTTTGGGAAAAATTCATAATCTATCAGATTTTGATTTTGATCGTATGCAAAAACTCCAATAGGACCACTTGCAATATTTATCTCCATATCCAAACCTCAAAGAAATTGAGGAAACTCTATACTTAATAATTTTTTAGGTTGAATTATTATATACAAAAAAGTGATATTTATGTGTTATATAGACGTACATGCACATCTGGAGCATGAAAAATTCTCAAAAGATAGAGATCAAGTTATAAAAAGTGCAAAAAATGCAAAAATTAAATATATAGTTACATCATCTATTTTACCTTCTGATCATTCTAAAGCAATTAAATTTTCAAAAAAATACGATATTTGTATGGCTTCAATCGGCTTAAATCCAATTGAAGCATTAAAACAAGAAAATGTTGATCTATTTTTGGATTTTTTAGATAAAAATCAAAATAATATTTCTGCAATTGGAGAAATTGGTATAGATCTGCATTGGGACTCTAATGAAGAAAAACAAATAGATATATTTTCTAGAATATTGGATAAATCTTTGGAATATAAAAAACCGATTGTTCTACACACTAGAGGTGCACATAGATTAGTATTTGATATAGTTTCTAAAAGAGATATATCCAAAGTAATATGGCACTGCTATGGGGGTAGTCTGTCTTTAGCTAAAAAAATAGTTGAAAAAGACATGTATATATCTATTCCAACATCTGCTTGTGTAAAAAAAAGATATGAAAAGATTATCAAAAATATACCGCTTTCAAATATCTTAACTGAAACTGATGCTCCTTATCAATCCATAAATATCAATGAAAGAAACGAATCAAAAAATATACCTAAATTAGTTGAAAAAATTTCTATCTTAAAAGATAAAAATAAAGAAGATATAAAAAATACAATATTTGAGAATTTTAAATCGATCTTTAATTTATCCTAAAATTTTAAAATTAACAAGCAAATTATTTTTTAATGAAAATTAAAGTTTTTATTTTATTTGGTCTATTAATTAGCATTTTTGGTTGTATTGATAAAATAAAAAGAGAAGATGATAATTTAGAAGTAAAAAATTCTTTTTTGTTTGAATCAGAAGAATCAACTATTGATTATTATTTTTTTAAGTTAGAAACTAATAAACTAAATTATACATTAAGAATAGTGCTTGAAAATAAGGCAGATTCAAAAATAGAAGGTTTAAAAATTTCAAAATCAGAAGAGATGTCAGATGTCTCATTTACTACCTTGAAAAATATCGAGATAAATCCAGGTGAGAAAAAAGCATTACAATTTGGTCTTTGGGGAGATAAAAGCGCTTTTTCTAATTTAGATGAATTCCCGCTTCTTTGTAAATATAAAATCGATGGCAAAGATGTAAAAAGTTTGATATATGTAGAATATGAAGTAGAAGAAGTAACTTTAGAATAATTAATTATCTTTTACATAATTTATCATTTTTTGAAGGCCTACTTCTGTTTTTATTTGTGGCTGCCAATCTAATAATTTTTTTGCTTTTTTAATATATGGTGTACGTCTTTTGGGGTCATCTGGTGGAAGTGGAAAATAATCAAAATCTGAATTTGAATTTGTTAATTTTTTAATTAATTTAGCTAAATCTAGTATCTTCATCTCTTTGTTATTTCCAATATTTACAACTTCCCCTGATATACCTTCCTTCTCTCCCAAAGTAAGCAATCCTATAACTTGATCTGTAATATAAGTAAAAGATCTAGTTTGTGTGCCATCTCCAAAAATAGAGAAATTTTTGTTATCTAGAGCCTGATCAATAAAAATAGGTACAACTCGACCATAGACATCATCTGCACGCATACGTGGGCCATATGTATTAAATATTCTAGCAATGCGAACGTCCAAATTATGTTGATATCGATATGCAATAACATATGCCTCTCCTGCTCGTTTGGCTTCGTCATAGCAAGCGCGTTTGCCTAAAGGATTAACATTTCCATTATAATTTTCATCTGTGGGAATAAATTTATCATCCGGATCCCCATATACTTCACTAGTTGAGGTGTACAAAAATTTGGCCTTAAATTTCTTAGCTATACCTAATGCAATCCAAGTGCCCAGGGTATTGGCTTTTAAAATTTGAATAGGGTTTACACTAAATTCAAAAGGTGAAGCCCTGCTTGCCAGATGCATAACCATATCAATATCTTCTTTAGGATAATATTCTTGAGATATGTCATGATTTATGAATTTAAAATTTGAATTATCTAAAAGATGATCTATATTATCTTTCTGTCCACTAAATAAATTATCTAGACATATTACTTTTGCATCTTGTGCAATTAAAATATCACAAATCCAAGAACCTAAAAAACCAGCCCCTCCTGTTATAAGAATAGTTTTGTTTTTGTAAGATATATTTTTTTCATCTAAACTTCTCAAAATAGTCTCAATATCTTCATTTTTATTATAATTTGACATTATAAATACCTGTATTTAGAAATATCCTATAGAAAAAGATTAATATAGGTTTTTTTGAAAATTTTTACTTATGTTAATAGATTTTCTTCTCTATAAATCCTCTGATATGCTAAACCTAATATTTAATACATCTAAAATTGCATAATTTACCATGATTTCTGCAATTTTAACCTAATTTATATTTATTTTTGCACCAATTGATCTCATAGAATCTACAAATGAAGGATAAGTTACATTTATCGCTTCTGCACCCGAAATATCTGTGCTTCCCTTAGCAATTAAACCAGCTAGCGCCAGGGCCATTACAACTCTATGATCATTGTGTCCACAAACTTTGGAGCCTTTTATTTTTTTTCCTCTTATTACAACCCCATCTTCTCTTTCTTTGATATCAGCACCCATCTTTTTTAGCTCCTCTGTCATCACTTTTATTCTATCTGTCTCCTTAATTCTGGCATGTGATACATTTTCTAAAGTGGTTATACCTTCTGCCTTACATCCGGCAATACACATGATAGAGAATAAATCTGGTGTCATATTTAAGTCTATTGATCTACCAAAAAGATTTGAAGAGGTTATATTTAAACCTTCATCTGTTTTTTGAATATTTGCCCCCATATCCTTTAAGATATCTACAATTTTTTTATCACCTTGGACATCCTTTGTATCTAACCCCCCAATTATACAATCTGAATCCATAGTTGCACATGCACAAATTGGAAATGAAGCAGAAGACCAATCTGCAGGAATTTTTTTCTCAAAAATATGATAAATTTGGCCTGATTTTATAAAAAAATGTTTCATATTATTATTTTGATACTTAATATTTTGAAAATCTAGCCATTTTAGTGTCATATCAACATATGGGATTTCATTTAATCTCTCTACTTCAATTTCTACATCTTCTTTTGCATAAGAAGACACTAAAAGTATTGAAGATAAAAACTGAGATGAAATTGCCTCTATTGGTGTTTTTCCGCCTTTTATTGGACCTTTTATTGACAGGGGACATTTTCCATTATTACTTTTTACTTTAGCACCTAAATTACTTAGAGCATCTAAAAGGGGTTTCATTGGTCTGTTTCTAAGAGAAAGGTCCCCATCAAATGAAATCCAATCATCTGCTAATGCAGCAATACTTGTAAATAATCTTAAACTAGTTCCAGAATTAGCCATGTCAATAGTATCTTTAGGTATTTTTGGTTTTCCAGCTACTCCTTCTATTTCTAATTTTTCTTCTTGTTGAATAATTTTCGCACCTAAACTACTAGCCGCACCAATTGCTGCCTTTGTGTCTTCAGAATAAAGCGGATTTTTTATAATAGATTTACCTTCAGCTAAAGTGGAGATTACAATTGCTCGGATAGTATGAGATTTAGAAGCAGGTATATCAATTTTGCCTCTCAACTTTGGAGTATTATAAACTTTTAATTTCATAACTAAATTCCTACAAATATTTTGCTTTGTTTTGATAGGTTCTTTGATATCTTTGGACTGTCTTTTGCATTTTTAAAAACTTGTTTTCAAACTCATCTGGATCCATATTATCAAATTTAGTTGAATAAAATGCAGAAAATAAATTTGGATGGTCTTCTATCCATTGCCTATATTCTTTAAGATAAATATCACCAAATAAAGGCAAGCTAAAATTAGAGCTATCTCTTAAGATTAATTTATCCTTATATTCATTAAAAAGATCTGAATCAGGCAGAGCTGCAAATTTAAATAAAATCGGAAGTCTACCTAATTTTCCAATCATATTTATTAAATCTAAAGTTTGATCCATATCTTCTAAAGTTTCAAAAGGAAAGCCTGACATAAAATAGCATTTAATCATGTCAAAATATTTTGAAGTTTCCTCTATAACTTGATAAATTCTTTCTTTGTCATAATTTGGATATTTATTGATTATTTTCTGAATTCTTTGTGATCCAGATTCTACCCCAAAGCTTACACTTACAAAATTAGAAGAAGATAGTTCATTTAACAACTTTGAATCTATCTGATCTATTCTAGTATTGAATACAAAATCTAGATTTAGGTTTTCTTTTTTTATAGCAGAACATAAATCATAGACATATTTTTTACTTGCAGTAAACGTATCATCTTGAAACATTACACAAGGAAAATTTAGCTTTTTCCAAAATTTTAGCTCAGCTATCACATTTTTTATGGATCTAAATCGAATTTTTCTACCCCACATATGGGTCTCAGAACAAAATCTACAACCAAAAGGACATCCTCGGCTTACAATAGTTTCAGCTACATTTCCATGTGGTCTTTTTAGTTCTTTATATATAAAAGGTGCAAGTTTAATTACTTTATCTGATTCAATTACATCCATCATAAGATACAAGAGTGAATCTAACTCTTTTTTATCTAATAATTCTTGGTTTTGTGTCTCAATTATATTTTCATTATCATCTCTGAAAAAAATGCCCTTAATTTTAGATATATCTTTGTTATTTTCTATTGTTTTAGCTAAATCAACTATAGTTTTTTCTCCTTCGCCTTTTATGATAAAATCTATGAAATTAAAATATTTTAAGGTCTCTTTTGCAGTAAAAGTTGCATGAATTCCGCCTAAAACTGTTTTGATTGATTCATTTTCTTCCTTAATTTTCTTAGCTACATCTAAAGCCACGGGATAGTCATCGCATCGGGTAGTTATTCCAACTAAATTTGGCCTTTCATCTAATACTTTATCTATTCCCTCATTGATTGCTCGGTAGTAGTCATCGAAATATCCAAAATCATATATTCTAACATCATATCCTGCTTTTTTTAATTTTCCTGCCAAAAAAATTAGACCTAAATGAAAATTAGGAGTATATACTGGATTTGGATTTACTAAAACAATTTTCATACAATTAGCTAATATTTGTATTAATTTATAATTTTTTAGATATAATTTTTCAAAATTAAAAAGAAATTATTTCTTCTAAAGAACCTACATCAAATGTATTTGAAAATATACCACTTTCTTGATTAGGATAAACATCTATAGTTTTAGCTTCTATTTCATTAGGTTTCTTAAATTCTGTTTCGGATATATTCATATAATATTGAAAATAATTCGTCCAAGTATTATTAAATGACTTAAGAACTTCAAAATATCCATCCATATGCCCCATATGAAGGCTTAAAAGAGATAAAGCATAGTATCTCATGATTGTATTTGCATAAGATTCTTGGTCATTAAAGAGACTTTCTTCAATTAATTCTATATTTTTTAATAAATCTTCTTTTTCATTTTTTGTGTTATTATTTGATAATCCAAGAATAATATCTGAATCGTTTACAAATGATATAGAATTAAAATCATTAAAATAATCATTTTCATCAATATATTTTATGAAAGGAGTTATTTGGTCTATTAATGTTTTAAAAATAGCAAAATATGGACTTGATTCGCCACCTGTTTGTATACATTTAAAATTCCACATAAATAATTTATCAAAAATCTTTTCCATACCTTTTTCTTCAAAAAGACTCATATATGTATCTGCAAGTTCAAAAACAGATTTATTTTCGCATGTTTTTAAAATTTCCGGATTTAATTCCGCTATATCATTTTTTGGTTCGTTTGTTTCTTTAGAATTAAAAATAACTTTTTCCTCATTATTAGAACTTACATCTGGATTTAAAATATCAAAGAGCTTATTTGATCTTATTTGGCGTGTTGATTGATGTTGAAGAGATTCTACTAGATTAATAACAGGAAGTTGAATTTTTTCTATACTCCTAAAAAGAGATTCATTTTCGAGATTTTCAAAATTTGTTTTTTTAGTTAGAATATCAAATAGGTTATAATTTTTTTCAGAATTATTAAATACTTCATTTAAAAAATCAAAGAACTTATCTGATTTTATTTGGCGAGATGCTTGATATTGAAGAGATTCTATTAAATTAATATCAGGACATCGAATCTTTTCAATACTTAGATAAAGAGATTCTTTTGCAATATTATCAGCTACATTTTGCTCTTTGGTAAGAATATCAAATATAGTAGGGTTTTTTTCATTTAAGACTGCCATGACCTCTTCAACTTTTATAATGACTTATGAATATTTTACTTAAAATTACATTCAAATTAACATCTCCAATATGAATTGATCTTTCTATATAAACCTTACACAACTATACAAAATTAAGTTTTTTTTACAAAAAAAGACTATAATATGTGTTTTTTGGGGCTAAAATATCTAAAAATATAGGTTTTATATTATTCTAAGAGTTTTAAATTGATAATATTACAGATATGTTGCGTTTTAAGAAATAGCTTTTTTTGATATAAGGTGATCTATCATCATATAATTTTTGCCATTGTATCTTATAAAATTGTTTTCAGCAATATATTCATGCTATAAACTTTCAATTGTTGTATTAATACCAAATTTTTCTAATTCCAAGTGGTTTGGTGAATACGTCCAAAGGTTTAAATACTAGGGTTTGCAAATATAGTATAACTTTTGTTTGGGGTTCAAAAAAGAAGCATTTTTGGTTTATTTTGATGAGTTATTTGACCTAATTAAAAAAATAAAAACATTACAATCATCTTATCATAAGATGTTAATAAGGCATGAGAGAAGCCTTGCAATTAATATACTGCTTTTAGAAGGAAAATTTAGGACATATCATTTTTATCTTATTTATCTGGATTTTTTAAAATCTTGGTTTTATGACTACCAAGAATCTAAAATCAATTCAGGTATTTTTTGGAAGTGTTTAGTATTTTTTGTGATTAATATTTCGCCATGGACTAATGATATGCTTGCTATTAAAACATCAAGATCACCAATTAGCTCTCCTTTATTTCTCAAATCTTCAGCTAATTTTCCATATGTTTCACATGCTGTAGGATTCAAATCCAACAATTCCAAAAAAGAAAGAAGTTCTCTAACTTTTTTTGTGTTTTTAGCAACGTTTTTTGACTTATATGAGCCTTTAAATAGTTCACAAGCAGCAATAGACGTTGTAGTTAATGTAACGCCTTCATCTGTCAAAGATTTCAGTTTCTCTTGAGCAGCTTTATTTTTTCGAAGTAGATCAACTAAAAAGGAAGTATCCAAACAAACCATTAAAGATCAACATCCTTCAAAAAAATAACTTTACGATCTTCAATTACCTCTTCAGTACTTTTTGCGAGGTCATCATTTTTTTCCATGTTTTTTATATAATTTAGAAGGTTATGCTCTCTTTTCTTTGTTATTTTAAGGATAACGTCTGTAAAGGATTCTTTTTTTCCTTTATACTTAGATAAAAAATTGTATGCTTTATCAGAGATAGTGATTGTTTTGTGAGCCATATTAATCCTCAATAATATATATGCATGTATGTGTATTTAAATATTTCGAAAATTTTTGACAGTAGTTCATGGTTCAAAATTTATGATATAAAGTTCTAATGATAATAGAAAGATCATTTTTCATATACTGCCTTTAGTGGAAAAAATTCGAAATAATTGTTTTCATCAAACCATGC
>CAYQAE010000066.1:0-10735 GCA_964415445.1 uncultured archaeon
TGCTCTCTTGCAATTTCTTCATATAATCTATAAAGTATACCTACTGTTAATAATATACCTGTACCTGTACCCAATGCACCTGTAAAATCGGCTAGGGTAGCTAACAACCCTACAAATGCACCTGACAATATTGTAACATAAGGAATATATCTATTAAGAACTTTTTCCATAATTCGTCTATCTGATCTAAATCCAGGAATATGCATACCTTGGCTATACAATTGGTTTGCAACAGCTGAAGCATTCATATTCGTTAAATCTACCCACATTATTGCAAACAATATACAAGAGACTATCATTATTAATAAAAATACCAAAGCCCTAACTGGTTCATCTGCCACTTCTGTAACGCTGCGCAGTGGAGTGATGTATTTTAGAAAACCATGTGGTTCGCCATTATCATCAGTATATCCTAAAAAACCCAAACCAAATTTTCTAAATACTCCCGACATTAATGTAATATTTGCAAAAAGCGCACTAGCTAAAATAACAGGTATATTTGATGAATAAATAAATCTTATTGGATATCTTCCTCTTAAACCCTTCACTCGACCATATGATAGAGGTATTTCTATACGCATACATTCTGCATAAACTACAACTAAAAATACCATAATTGTAGCAAAAACACCTAACATATCGGGCAGCGCCCCTTCTCGCATAATTTGAGGATTTCCATTAATCAAATCAACAATAAAATCTGGAATTGCACCCACAATCTGAGTTGTATATATATCATCTTTTACAGGAGAAAATGCTTGCCATAATATACCTTGGGAGACTCCAGCTGCAATAAATAAACTAACTCCACTACCTATTCCCCATTTTTGGACTACCTCATCCATAAACATAACTAATATTCCACCAATAGCTAGCTGAAATACTATAAAAATAAACTGAAAAGTTCCCATCTCTCCATATCTAATTGCCCACATTATTGCTTCAAAGAAACACATAAATATGGTCAAAATTTTCTGTGCAGATTGAAATGTAGCTTTATCAAGTGGATTAGACATATCAAGATGGATAATATCTGCACCTACTAAAAGTTGCATGACAATACCAGACATAACAATGGGTCCAATCCCTAAAGTCAAAATACTTCCAGCACTACCTGCCATAATAATTCTAAGTCTTCCAAAAATATCTGCTTGGCCCTTTGGTATACCATAGATAGATACTTCAGTTAAACAAAAATAAGTAAGAAGAATTATTGCAGTCCATCCTAGTTTTGCATTAAAAGATAATCTTCTTGCAGGTCTTTCTATTTGCGGTATTGCACTTGCTACGGCATTTATTGTCTCATGGGCCAATATATTCACCCTACTATAGCTTTTCCGCCAATAGATTCAATTTTTTCTTGTGCTTTTTTTGAAAAAGATGATGCCTTAATTGAAAGTTTTTCAGATATTTTACCTCTACCCAATACCTTCTCAATACCTAATTTAAAAAGATCCAATTCTTTTTTCTTTTTATTAAAGGCTTCTGTATTTTTTAATTTATTTAATTTATCTTGAATATCTCCAACATTTACTGTGGATTTTTTATATGATTTTGGAGCCCTAAACCCGTGTGGAGCAATACGATCTCTATCATATTTAACAACATAAGTCCAGAAATGTTTTAGATAACCAGCTTTTCCTCTACCAGCTCTATTTCCGGCTCCTTTTCTATTTTTAGCAGAACCGCCGCCACAAGTTCTTGATCCTCGATATCTTCTTATTTTTCGTCTGTTTTTAATCATAAATACCACTTAAATCATTCGAAGTATGAGATTATTAATATTCTCTCCTCTATATCCCATTGCTCCTCCTTGACCAAAATGTTTTTTTACCCCTTCATGGCCTTTTTTCGGAGGTGTAAGTCTAAAAGGTAGTTTTAAGGTTTTAATATCGTCTAATCTTGCTTTAGAATTGAAAAAATCATTTAAAAAATCATCTAAATTATCATAAATTGAATATTTTGATAGTGTCTGTTGATTTATTTTTCTTTTGCCCTCAAGATATGCTCGCTTAAGTAGAAGCTTTTTGACAGTTTCTCTATCTACTTCTCCCCAAGTAAGATGAGTATTGGCTTTTCTCAACATTCCAACATATTGTTTGGAATTATCAATAATAGTTACCTGATTAACCCTATTTAACCTTAATAATTCCATTGTTCTTCTAACACTATAAGGTACTCTTATTTGACCTTTTAGACGAATTACAGCTATTTTATCCAACGCTTTCACCAGAGACTATTCCTAATTTAGTAATATTTTCATCTCTTATTTGAATTTCATTAGTTTTTTTCAAAGCCCGATATGCACCAAATGCATAATTTACAGTTGTTGAAGTTTGGCCCTTTGCCTGACACCAAATATCAGAAACACCTGCCAATTTTAAAATTGATTTAATAATATCTCCTGCTACCAAACCTACTCCTCGTGGTGCAGGTTGTAAAATTACTTCAGTAGATGCGCATTTTCCAGCAGATTTATAAGGAACGGTATGGGGATCTTTACAAGTACATTCCCATGATCCACATCCACGACGTATCGCTATAACATTAAGTTTTGCTACAGAAATTGCCTTTCTAATTGCAGGGCCTGCTTCTTTAGACTTACCTAATCCTATACCAACATAACCATTTTTATTACCAACAGCAGCTAGGGCTCTAAATCGAGCTTTTCTTCCTGATCGATGAATTTTTTGAACTAAATTAACATCTAAAACTTCTTCTTCTAAATTTGGTATTAAAAAATCAACAATCTCTGGTTCTAATATTTTAGAACCACTTGCTAATACTTTTTCTAAATTCTTAAATTTACCCTCTTTAACTCTTCTACCTAAAGATGTTTTAGGTTCCCAAGTAGATATATCTTTCTTCATTTGCCGACACCAAATTTAGAATCTATTTTTGATTTAGTTTCTGTAACATGATCGGGATATTTTTTTATATCAATTTTTTTAGATAATTTTGAAAACATATTATTTTCTTTTTTTATCTTCTCAGCCACACTTGCAATATGTTTTCCATATAAACGACTATCATCGGGTAATACCTCATTAGAATGAGATATATTTAGGCCTGCTTCATTTGCACCTTTTAAGCTTGCAAATATTTTATTACCTTTTGTTGCTTCAAATAATCCCATATCTAAAATTGCAGTATCAATTTTTTCTTTTTTTGATTTCAACCCACATAAATATCCCAAAAGATAAGCTGCAGGTAAATTTGAACTTCCACCCTTCCAATTAAAATCTTTCATCAATTCCTGAGAAGAGCAAGAGACTAAAGTAGTATCACCTTCTAATTTTGAAGTAATAATTTGAGCATATATGTTTTTATTAGTAGGTCTTATCACTAATCTAGGCTTATCTGATGTGACTAATTTATATCTTCGCCTATAATTTGTTTTTCCTTCTCTTCTACGTCTTCTTTTTACTTTATACCTAGATCCTGTTTTCATAAAATCACTTTATAAATTCCTTATCTTTCATATATGCATTAAGATGATCTAAATCTCTAAAATATCCGCCACCAGATAAATTATACAATTTTCTATAAGTTGTAACATCTATTTTTTTATTTTCTTTCAGATCAGATAATTTTCTTCGAAGAGATCTTATTCTATCCATATGCCTCTTTTTAGCAGGATAGCGAGCATTAGCTGTACCTTTTCTACTACCTTTTCTTTTTCTTTGACCTCTTTTCTTTTTTTCCATTTTTTTTCTAATTCTACCACGAGATATAGATGTTTTGGGAATCTCTGAGATTATACCTTGTTTTATAAGGGCTCTAATATCTTCTTTAGTAATGGCATTATCTATTTCTTCAACTTCTTCTGGGTCTAACCAAATTCTTTTCTTTCCTATACCCATTACATCTGATGCCATCCTTTTTCTTGAATCTAATTTCATTCTGACTCCTCTATGTCAAATACTTCTGGATTTGCTATTTTTAACTTCCTTTTTTTAGCTTCTTTTAAAATTTCTTTTTTCTTTTTATTACCTACTGAAGCTCCCACAATTACTAAATCAGAATGATGATGTAGATTTTTCAATTGTTGTATGTTAAATATTCTATGAGGTCTTAATCCAGATGGATGAAATCCTCTTACACATTTAGGACTTGAATAACCAACATTAGCCATTTTTGCTTTGTTTTTAAGTTTCATTCTAGATTTATTATCAATTCCTTTAGGCTTTCGATAACCACTCTTTAGTGGTCCACCTCTCCAATGATCTTGTCTTTTAAAATCGGGCTTTTTAGACTTTAACTTCTTTCTAACTCTAAGTAATCTCTCCATCTTAAGAACACCTTTTTTCAACTACATAAAGCCCATCTTGGAAGACTTTAGGATCCTTATGTCTTATTTTAGTTGCTAATTCTAAGTTTGCCGCAGTCTGGCCAACTGCCTCTTTGTCAGCTCCACATACCACAATAGTATCTGAAGAAATATTTACTTTTACTCCTTCTAATATTTTTGCAATGCGAGGACTTCTCTCCCCTAAAAAGTTTTCAATAAATATTTTATCATTTTTTTTGTTTAATGTAACTGGAAAATGAGAATAAACCAATTTAAGTACGTATTCAAATCCTTTAGTTAATCCAAATACCATATTATTTAGATGAGCAGAAATAGTCCCAAGTAAAGCTAAATCTCTTCTTTTAGGACAAATAGCAGCTAAAACAATGCTTGAACCTTCTTTTTTAAAAGTAATATTTGACTCTGGCAATTTTCTAACTAAATTTTGCTCTCCATTAGATAATTTAATTTTATCTTTTTCAATTTCCACTTCTAAATTATCCGGAACTTCAACTACCCTTTTGCTCATATATTCTATTGCCATATTTATCACTTAATAAACATATGCTAGGAGTCTTCCTCCATTATTCTTTTGTTTGGCTTCACTATGGGTCATTACTCCTTCAGGAGTACTTATAATTAAATATCCAAAATCTCTCGAGGGTAAATATTTATTTTCCCACTTTTCAATATCAGCATTTTTTACTGCATAACGTGGCTTTATAACATTACATCCATTGATATGCCCTATGAGATTTACTTTAAATATACCTGATTTTCCATCATCTATTAATTCAAAATCACCGATATAATTCTGTTTTTGAAATATTTTTAATATCGAACCAATTAACTTAGATGCCGGTTTTATGATACAAACATGTCTACCTATACGTTCATGATTTTTTATTATTGACAATGCATCTGCTAGCGGATCATTTAATGACATACATATACCTCTAATTATATTTTTTAAATCCTATCTTTTCTGCTACTTCTCTAAAGCATCTACGACATACTTTTAAATGATATTTCCTTATCACACCTATCCTTGCTCCACAACGGCGACATAAGATTACTTCATCTTTATTTGTACTCAAGAGCTCACCTTTACGTTAAATTCATTTTTTATATAATTTATTGCTTCTTCTTTTTTAATCCTAAAATTATCAGACAATTTTTTATTTTCTTTCTTTCTCCTTTTTATCCTATATCCTGCTTTATCAAGAGCTACACATACATCCATTCCAAAAATACCTTCCTTTGAATCATATTTCTCTTTTGGAAATTCAATGTGCTCTTTTATTCCAAATGAAAAATTACCTTCCCTATCAAAAGATTTCTCTGAAATAGTATTATCAACTACCTCAAATGCTTTTTTAAGGAAATCTATAGCCTTTTTCTTTCTTAAAGTAATCATACAAGCAATAGGTAGTTTTTTTCGGATATGCCAATCCTTAATAGTCATTGAAGATTGCCTCTCTATTGGTTTTTGATTTGTCAATCTCTGAAGTACTTTTTTAGCCGTATCTAATTTCTCACCGGCTTCCCCTACGCCCATATTCACTACTACTTTATGTATCTTAGGTCCTAAGTTATCTTTCTCTACCATAAAATCACATTGCAAGAGTTATTTTTGGCTTTTTTTCACCTATGAAAAATAAATAATCTTTTAGAGTGCTTATTTGGCCTCTGTTTTTATCTTCTAAAACTGCAATCTTTGTTGAAGTTTCTTTTATTTTTTGAATTTCCTTAAATTTAGATATGATTCCAATATTATGTCCATGGGTAACCAAAGCTAATGAATTTGCCTTAAGTGGAATATAATCTAGTATTTCTTGAGAAGGTAATTCCAAAACAAGACTATCTGAGAGATTATATTTTTTATTATTTTCAACTAACAAACATCTACCATCATGTAAATGAAGTTGAACTTTACCGCCTCTGACATTCTTTTTTCCAACTATTTTGCATATTTTTTTATCAGACTCAGATTTAGGAATTTTAATTAGTTCAAATTTTCCTCTCTGATTCAATATAACTCTAAAATAGTCATCAGTTTTAGGTATAGATAAAACAGACATTAAACCTAAACCAAATTTGGGATCTTTTCTAACTTTGCCATCTACTAAAACATTAGAATTTTTAAGTATCTTCTTTACTTCACTTAAATTATCACCATATTTTAAATAATCACGAAGTAGAATAACTAAGGGTATTGATTCTTCTAAAGTATAACCTCCACAATTTACTTTAGGTGCCCATTTCATTACTTTTTTACCAAATTTCCATGTTTTTGGAATAACTAACCTTTTGAGATGCCCGCTCATTTATGTTCTCTCCATAATCTTTTTTCTCTTTGAATCATCTAAATTAAGACGAGTTATCATTAAATTAGATGGATGTAAAGGATAAAATATTTTTCCTCCCTTACTCTGCTCTTTAGTCACATTATCTACAACTACCCTATATTTAGAGAGATCAACTTTAGATACACTACCTCTGGTAGCTATAAATTCTCCACGCATAACTTCCACTTGATCACCTTCACAAACAGGTAGAGATCTCCTATGATATTGCTCATGAAGTGAATCAGACAATCTACAACTTACTTTTTTCCTTCTTCTATGTAGAGGATCTTTATACAATTCTCTTCTTTTTTTATTTGGTTTTTTTGATGTCATTTTTCCCATCTAAACTACTATACTAGCAGCAGCTGCTACACGAGGCCATCTCTCTGCTACTTCTTTGGCAACTGGCCCTCTAACTTCAGATCCTTTCATAACCCCTTCTTTTGAAATTATTACTGCGGCATTGTCTTCAAACTTGATTCTTGATCCATCAAATCGTGTATATTCTTTTTTTTGTCTCACAATTACTGCATTTAATATTTGTTTCTTAAGTTCGGGTTTACCCTTCTTCACAGAGCACGAAATCAGATCTCCTACTCCTGCTTTGGGATATCTATTTTTAGATGACTTATATTGAGATACACTTATAATTTCAATTATTCGTGCTCCGGAATTATCTGCACAAATCATTCTTGCACCTTTAGGTAACATTCTAGATACTTGTTTTCTTTTTGCACCGCGTGTTCCTCCTGCACCTTTTTTAGCCATCTAACCACCTTTTTCTATAATTACAAAGCTTTTTGTTTTGCTCAGTTTCCTACATTCTGCTATTTTAACTCTATCTCCAACCTGTGCTTCAATACATGGAGGATTATGAGCGTGAAATATTTTCTTTTTTTTCATATAACGATTATATTTACCTGCTTTTTTTATCTTGATATATTCTACTGAAACTGTCTTTTTAGGACTATCACTTATCACATTACCTTCAAAGATTCTCCCTCGCACTGACAAATTTCCATGGAAAGGACAATTTTTGTCACTACATTCTATCTGAATATTTTGATTTATCATCTTAGCACCTTTTTACACGGTCATAAGGTCTTGCTATTAGCATTTTACCTTCTATATCAATTTTTTTTGACTTATCATAGATTCTAAATGTAACATCTTTTTTTAGAATCCGTTTGTTGCCTTCTAAAACAAACGTATTCCTTGTTTCATCGATGATGCTACTTTCAAGTCCTATTTGAAATTTATTCTTTGCGTATATAATTTTTACTCTTTTTCCAATGAATTCATACGCTTTAATGTGGCTTTTTAAATTTTTCAATTATTTCACTTCGATACTTTCTTCATCGAAGCCAGAAGATATCAGCGTTTTTTTCACTTTATCTCTTTGTTCACCCTGTAATTCAATTTTCCCCTCTTTAGCAGTGCCGCCGCATGCGCAGCGCTCCTTTAATTGTTTCGCAAGCGATTTTACATCTATATCTTTCTGGTTGATTCCTTCCACGATTGTCATTAACTTTCTGTATCTTCTCCTTGTGGTATATATAACTATTTTTTGTTGTTCTTTAGCTATTTCTCCACACATACACAATTCGCGGGGTAGGCCACATACTTCACATATTTCAGGCATAATCATGCATCATTTAGTTGATTTAATCTAGTTTTAATTCTTGCAATTGATTTTCTAATTTCTTTAGAACGACCAGGTTTTTCAGGATTACCTCCTGTCGCCTTAGTTCCTCTTTCAGACATTAATTCTTCACATAAATCATTATATTTACTTTTTAATTCATTAACATCCATATTTTTTATTTCATTATTGTATATAATTGCTATCTTTATTCACCTTTCTTTTTTGTTTTTGGTTTAGGTTTATCCTCTTTTTTACTTTGAACTTTCTTTTTAGATTTGAATTTACTTTTTTCTTTGTAATTACTACTTTTTACAATATCTGCTTTCTTTTTATCTTTTGAAACATCTTTTTTTCCTTTATTTGTGCTCTTTTTAGATTTTTTCTTTTTTTCTTTAGATTCTTTTTTTGATTTTTTAGATTTTTCTTGTGATTTTTTATCGCCGATTTCTTCTTCCGCTACTTCAAGCGAATCTAAATCTACATCATAATTTACTTTATCAGGTAAACGTAGATGAGGTGGCATTATACTTACTTGAACCCCAATTATACCTTGCTTTAAATTTGCTTCTGCATTAGCATGATAAACTAATTCTTTAGCTGGTTCACCACATTTTTTAATATAACCAGATTTAAATCGCACATGTCTTCCTCTCTCTCCTGTAAGTTTTCCACGAAGTAATATTTCTACTCCTCGCGCTCCAGAAGACATTACTCTTCTTAGGACAGAATATGCTGATCTTCTAAAATGCATGCCTCTCTCTAACATTCTTACTATTCTTCTAGCCATAATATTTGGATTTAATTCTGGAATAGGTACTGAATCTACTTCAATTTGAGGGTTTTCAATATTGTAATCATCTGCAATTGTTTTTGTTAGATATTTTACACTTTTCCCTTTTTTTCCAATTACCATTCCAGGCCTCTCAGCATAAATCGTAATACGAGTACCTAAAGGAGCTTTTTTAATTTCCATTCCTGCATATCCTACTCTTCTAAGCTCGTTTTTTACAAATTCATCAATTTGGGCTTTTGAAATTCCTTCTTGTACAAATTTACGTTCAATAGTCACCTTCTTTCCTCCGCAACAACTTCTACATTAGTCGTAGTTGTGGTATGTTCAGTTGCACGACCCTGTGCACGAGGTATATATCCCCTTATTTTAATTCCTCTGTGTGCTGCAGCATGAACTATTCTCAAATTATCAGAAATAAGTCCTTTATATTCTGCAGATGCCAAAACATCTTTCAATAATTTTTGAATATTTTTTGCAGCCTTTTGTGGGTATTTACCAGCATACCATCTATGAAGTCCTTTTTTATGAGCTACTTTTTTCTTATATTTTTTATAAGGAACTACTTTTTTAAGATTCGCAACTTCTTCAAGATAATCATAAGCTTCATCTACCCACATACCTTTAATCTCACGACAGATTTCTACTGCCGCCTTAGGAGAGATTCTAAGTTCTCTACCATAACATTTTGTTTGTTTTTCTTCTTTGAATTTTTGATATGAATAATTATAATTTGGCATCTCACATTACCTCAAAGGTACATACATACTAGATCTTGTAGCACCAATACCTGGCGAGCTATGAGAAACTTTTTTCCTGCTTAATGCAAATTCGCCTAAATAATGTCCTACCATCTCAGGTACTACTTGAATAACTTGAAATTCTTTCCCATTATGTATACCCATTTTTACACCTATCATTTCAGGATAAATTATCATATCTCTCAGATGGGTTCGAACTACAATATCTTTACCCTTTTCAATATCCAGTTTTAGGGATCTAATTTTTTCTAACAATTTCTTATGTTTTGGGGGAATACCTCTATTAATACTTCTTCTTTGTCTAGAAGGTATTAGTTTGATAAATTCACCTAAAGACATTCTTTTTAATTCATCTTCGTTATACCCTTTAAATAAAAATTGTTTAGCCAACTCTATTTCCTCCCTGTCCTTTTTGCAGCTATTTGACCTACTTTTTGACCAGGTGGCGCATGTCTAGATACAGTTTTTGGACGGCCTGGTTTTTGTTTTCGACCACTTCCAAATGGATGATCTACTGCATTCATTGCTGTTGCACTTACCCTTGGCCATTTATGCGCTCTTGATTTGTATTTATAAAAATTAATGCCTGCTTTGAGTTTTGGCTTATCATTATGGCCCCCGCCCGCTACAACACCTATGGTAGCCATACAATTAGGATTAAAAGTCTTAAAATTTCCAGAAGGTAATTTAACAATTACTTTATCTTTATCATGAGTAACTACAGTAGCAGCAGTCCCGCTAGCACGGACAAATTTACCTCCATCTTCGGGTTTAGCTTCAATATTAAAAACAGGTGCAGAATCAGGAATGTCTTTTAATCTCATTGAATTTCCATATTTTATATCATTATCTCCAGTGCACAATATGTCTCCAACCCCTACACCTTCTGGAGCTAAATAA
>CAYQAE010000067.1:0-10713 GCA_964415445.1 uncultured archaeon
GAATCTACCCATTCTCGCTGCTAATCTCACTACATATCCAATTAATACTCTTATTCCTAACTCATGTGTCCATTGTAATTTTAAAATATGTGAATCATATCTGCGCAGCGCAGTCTTTGGATATACACCACATAAAGTCGCAGTATCTGTCGCTGTCATAAATATATATCCTTCTTTTTTTAGTGCACGAAAAGAATTTTCCAAAAAATTAACAGGTGACCCATATGGATCAATATCTATGACATCAAATTTCCCTCTATTTCCTACTAAAAATGAATTTGCACCAGAAAATGAAACTTCTATATTTGAAAGATTGCTATTTTTCATATTTTTTTTAATCAATGATACAGATTTCTCATCTCCATCATTTGCATAAACTTCTTCTGCTAAATCTACTTCATTTGCATATCGTATGGCTCGAGCTCCAGATGCAGAAAGTAGATCACATATACAAGATTTTTTATCTAAAATTGAATTTAGCACTAAAACTGATAAATCACGTGAAAATTCCATCTCAGGATTATAAAAAACTGGTGCTTTCGGAGGGGCAAAATCACTTTCTTTTTCCTTATATTGAGATAAATCAGGTACAATTAAATTAGTTGTACCTTCTTTAATTTTTTTTGTAGGAAATTCCATAATTTATCGTCTTTGTGAAACTTTCAAAATTATTTTTATACTTCATTATTATGCGGAAAAACTAGTTTTTTTCCAACAGGCGCAAGATAGAACTTATCACCAAATTGTTTTTTGAATGTCTCACCATAGCTAGTACAATGACAGCAAAATATAGATCTTAATTTAGGTTCAATCTCTTTGGCTTCTTTATTTGAAAACTTAAAGCCATGAAAACCTCCGATTATATGTAAAAATTTATCTTCAGATAATCCCAATTCAGATCTCTCATCTAAATAGGCTGAAATTCCAGGATGACAACAACCTGTAATCAATAGCAAATCTTGATCTAAATCCACAAAACATGCTTGTTCATGAATACCACCATAATCTGAAGCTAAAAGCGAATTAGTTAAAAATATACCACCTACAAGTCCCCTACAGTCTCTAACTTCTTTGAAAACAGTCCTATTTTCTTTAGGTACATTAAATCCCCCAAAAGAAGCAAATGCATCCCAATCTTTGTGGATATATACTGGAATCTTCTTATTCTCATTTAAAATTTCAGATAAGCCATCAGTATGATCATAGTGATTGTGACTTAATATTACTGCATCTAAATCTTTAGGATAAATATCACACATCTTAAGGTTATTTAGAAGAACTTTACCATCTGTGGCTGTATCAAATAAAATTTTTTTATTATTTATCTCAATTAAAGCAGAAAATCCATAAGACTTTTTAAATCCTTTTTCTGCACCATCATAATTATCACATACAACAGTTAAGTTTAATTTATTGGCCATTATATTACACATCCTAAATCCCTACAAAAAGAATAATTTATAGGTTATTTATGAATTTTTGGTTTTAAAGATTAAAAATTTTCGTAAAGATAATTGACCTTATGAGTTTACCTCCCAATACTTACGTGGCAATTTTTTTAACTACCATAGCTGGACTCTCTACAACAATAGGGGGTTTAATTGCCTATTTTTTTAAAAAACCTAACTTAAAATATTTAGCTTTTTCTTTAGGTTTTTCAGGAGGAGTTATGATATATATCTCTTTTATGGAACTTTTACCTGAAGCAATAGATAATCTAGGTCAGAATAAAGCATTATTTGCTTTTTTTGTAGGCATTGCTTTCATAGGTATAATTGATGCAATAGTTCCAG
Source organism: uncultured archaeon (assembly GCA_964415445.1). Taxonomy (GTDB): domain Archaea; phylum CAYQAE01; class CAYQAE01; order CAYQAE01; family CAYQAE01; genus CAYQAE01. The sequence goes on from CAYQAE010000067.1 coordinate 1,794, forward strand.
AAGCTGAAAATCCTCATCATTATACAAATTCTAATCAAATATGCAATTGCAATGAATGTGTACTAAGAACAGGAACATTAACTGCACTAGCAATTGCAATTCATAATTTTCCAGAGGGTATCGCAACATTTGGAACCGCATTAAATAGCATAACAGTAGGTATATTTATTGCAATCGCAATTTCAATCCATAATATACCAGAAGGAATTTCTGTATCAATTCCAATTTATTGTGCAACTGAAGATAAAAATAAGGCATTAAAATATTCATTTCTCTCTGGTATTGCAGAGCCAATTGGGGCGATAGTTGGATTTTTAATTTTATATCCATTTCTAACTGATGGTTTACTTGCTGCGATATTAGGATTAGTTTCAGGAATTATGGTATATATATCTTTAGATGAATTAATTCCTATGGCTTATGGATATGGATATAACCACACTGTAGTTATGGGTATTGTTTTAGGGATGGCAATTATGGCATTTAGTTTGCTCATAATTTAGCTAAATTTTTGGATATATTTTTTTACTCTAAATTTTGATTTTGCACCTCTTAAGCTCATATATCTAACTTTACCAAAAATTTTTCTCTCACCCCATGCCCTATCATGAATTCCACCTATACTCCAGGCAATTCCAGCATATCCATTTGGATCTCTTCCATCTAATTCATATTTATCATTTAAATAAATTGCAATATTCATTGCTTGTTTTGGAGTATTTGTCCATTCTAATATTTTTTTAGCCCAATACATTCTCATATATCCGTGCATTTTTCCTTCTTTTACCATTTGATATTGAGCAGCATTCCATAAATCATCATGAGTTTTTGAATTTTCAAATTCTTCCAAAGAATAGATATAATCTCTTCCATCATATACATGTTCGTCTAAAGTAGTTTTTGCCCAATTTGGAAATGAATTTATATTATCATAACCTTGATTGTAGTAGCAAAAATTATCAGATAATTCTCTACGTACTATTAATTCTTCTAAATAAGCATTAGATGAACTTTCATCAGCATCTGAATTTTGAACTTCATATGCTATCTTTTGAGCTGAGATTTGTCCAAAATGAAGATATGGTGATAAATTAGATTGAAAATCTAGGATAGGATCGTTTCTTTTTTGCGAATATTCATCTAATTTGTTTACTATAAAATAATCTAAAGTCTTTTTTGCTTCTCTCTCGCCTGATCTGAATTTTTTAACTTTTGAAACTGACCTATCCACATCTAATTTTTTCAAAATTGAACTAAAATCAATATTTTCATCGATTTTATTATAAGAATAAGGATGTTTTTCTATACTTTCAACATCTGTGATTTTTCCAATCTTTGACCATATCTTAGGTCTAAATGTCCTTGCTGCATATTCTTGCTTATCTGAGGCCAACCAAGTAGGCACTATATTGTGTGCATCAACTTGATATGTAGATACATCTATTTTATCTAAAACAGCTTTTATCCATTTTCTTTTTATTTTAAGTGGATCAAAATCAACTACTAAGTTTGAAATGTTATTTTCAAATATAAATTGAGGAATAATTTCTTCTAAATTACTTTCTAATATTATAAACGGGATATTTTTATCTAATAAATTTTTATGAACTTCTTCTAATCCCTCTAACATAAATGAGTATTGTCTGTATGTTGCACCTAAAAAATTATCATCTAAATAAAAAAAAACTAAAAGTGGAGATTTTTTGCGGATTGCTAATTTTTGGGCAAAATTTAATGCCCAATTATTAGCAGATCTCTGATCTCTACTCATCCAATATGCAATTGGACCTTTTGATTGTTTTGATTTCTTTAATATTCTATGTCTTTGCATTATACTAGTGTTCCTGAAAATACTTGCCAAGCTAGTGCAGATTTTGCAACTAAACTTAATATGATGTAAACTTTCTCTCCATACAAATAGTCTTTCCAGGGACCAACTTGCTTGTATTGCAATACCATGTTAAATGCAAATATGTTGAAAAATATTGCAATTGATATAAAAATACCATATACAAAATCAGGGGGTCCGTCTCCTTGTCCACCAGCAAAGATAAGATACATTGCAATTACAACCCAACACATCGCACCTGCTATACATCCAAAGATGTATGATGCCCAACTTTTGACTTCACCAGGCTCATTGTGAATTTCCATCACCCAACCAAACATAATCATCGTAGCATTGAGTGTAAATATCAAAAGAAGTGCTCCAATATCATAGATTCCAACTAACATTGCAATTACCCAAATCATAATAGAAGAGCTAATTGAATATTCTGCCCATCTGGCATGATTGATGTTCTTACCTAGTTTATTTACATACCATTTGTATAACACTGTTGCCAAAAGTAGATGTGCAACTGCAGATATAAACATAAATAATGCAACTAATGGACCAAGTTGTATGTTAAAATATGTTTCTGTCTCATAAGTAAAACCACCTGGTTCTCCCACTATAAATGACTTCTTTACTGGACTTGTGCTATCATTACTTAGAATCAACATCAAAACTGCTTGCACAAGGTGAATTACACCCATAACTAGATTGAATTTTTTTAGATTCAGAAACTTTTTCTCTTCTTCCATAAATACCACATCCTACAATTTAGTAGCTACATTCAGTTTTACTTGAAATTCTTTTAATTTACCATCTTTTACTGCACCGCGCTGCTCTATTACTTCAAACCAATGCACAGTTTTGCCAGAGGATGCAATTTTTTCTACTCCACATTTTACTGCATCAGAAAAACTCTCATCTGATGTAGATACAATTTCCATTATCTCATACATTTTATTTTTTCACCTCTTAGTTAATTTGGTATCTCAAAATATTCACATAATTGAGCATGATGTTTTGTGGGAGATACTTTTTCATATACTTTCTCTATCTTCCAGTCTTTATCAATAATCCAGGTCATTCTCTTTACTTTTGAGCCAGATCTAGCACCAAAAGTTTTTGCTGCTAGCTTGTCTCTATCAGATAAAAGAGTAAAATTTAGATTATTCTTTTTTTCAAATTTTTTATGAGACTCAACTGAATCAGCGCTGATTCCAATAATCTTTATATCTTTATTTTCATACTCTTTGATATTGTCTCTAAAATTTAGGGCTTCTTTGGTGCATCCTGGAGTATTATCCTTTGGATAAAACTTTATATTATTTCCATTTTGATCAGGCAACTCAAAATCAGGGGCACTATCGCCTTCTTTTAACATTTTACCACTGAGAAAAAAATATGTACATCTTTATTTATACTTTTTGCACATAAATAAATTTGTTAGAAATTTATTTCTTAGGTCTCTTATTTTCCTTTTATAGTAATTAAACTTTTTCTAAACCTAAAAAACAGATCTATAAAGCATAAAAAAATTTTATTAACAAAAAAAATTATTATACAGCTTCAACCATCTTTGCAAGCATCAAAAACCCTCCAATGAATCCTATTGCCATCATCAATTCAAAAGTCAAAATTATAATAAAAAAAGAATCAGAAAATATCACAGACAACATTGAAAAAGTATTATTTCCAAATGATGCCAAAATCGCCAAATAAAAAAAAGACCAGCATAAATTGATAGATTTTAAGTTTTTATAAAGTGGGTAATAGTAATAAGCAGTAAAAATCCAAACTAAAGAATATAACAAATTAAATATTACTCCAGAAGATTTTCTAAGTTCAAAAAAAGGAACTAGAGTCATAAATATGCCAAAAATAAGAATAATTATACTATAAAAAATAAATTGACTTTTTTTGATTAATTTTTCATCTACTCTACCCATGTCCATATCCTTCTCAAGATACATAATACCAACAGGGATGTAAAAATAACCACATACTCCAATACTATTTGCCACAATTAAAGTAATTTCATGTTCATTGTCAGAAGATGTTTTTGTACTTTCAAAAACAACACCATTTATAATATATAAACTTAATGTCAAAGTTATCAATGCTGTACCAATCGCCCACATTTTATAAGCGACAGAAGCACCTTTAGTTTTATAATAGATCCTAAAAGAGATTAAAAATACTACAATAGAAATAATTAACATGATTAAACTTAATAATACGTATGAAGTATCTATTGGCATAATAATAATTTATGTTCTATAAAATTAAAAAATATTGTATTTTAATTTTAAAAATTAGGTTTTGGGAAAAAAATAGTGTAAATTTTTTATATAAAAATAAGAAAATATCAATTATGAATTCTGAAAACAAAACAGAATCTAAATTTAAAAAACAACTCCCACCCGAGAGGTATAAAATACTTAGAGAAAAAGCAACTGAACCTGCATTTAGTGGTAGTTTACTCTACAACAAAGAAAAAGGGATTTATATGTGCGCAGCATGTTCAAATCAATTATTCTCATCTGATGCAAAATTTGAATCAGATACAGGTTGGCCCAGTTTTAATTCTGCAATATCTAAAGATAATGTCAAACTAAAAAAAGATACTAGCCATAATATGATACGCACAGAAGTAATTTGTGCAAAGTGTGGAAGTCATTTGGGCCACGTGTTCGATGATGGCCCTCCTTCTGATGACAAAAGATATTGTATAAATTCACTAGCTTTAGAATTTGATAAAAAAAACAATGAATTAGCTACATTTGGTGCTGGTTGTTTTTGGCATGTTCAAGATAAATTTAATAAATTAGATGGTGTTGAAAAAACTAAAGTAGGATATATGGGTGGCACACTTAAAAATCCAACTTACAAAGATGTCTGCACAGATAAAACTGGACATGCAGAAGTTATACAAATCGAATATAATCCAAATATAATTACATACGATCAACTTTTAGATTTCTTTTGGTCAATTCATAACCCAACAACTCTAAATCGACAAGGTCCAGATATAGGTACACAATATCGCTCAGTTATATACTACCATACAAAAGAGCAAAAAGAAAAAGCATATAAATCAAAACAAAGGCTTGAAGATTTAAATAAATATTCAAAGAAGGTTGTAACTGAGATCTCATCTGCATCTGAATTTTACAAAGCAGAAGATTACCACCAAAATTATTTTAAAAAAAATAAGATAAAAACTTAGAAGTGATAAAAATGATTAATTATAGAAGGTTGTCTATTGCGACATTATTTGGAGCTCTACTAGGTATTTTATGTATTGTAGGTGTAGGTGGGAGAGTTGGATTTTCTGGAAATTGGTTATATCTATTTTCAATGTGGTATAATCGTCTAGTTATGGGTGTTCTAATAGGACTTGCTGGCGGATTTGTGATTATAAAAGATGAGAGATATAAATGGATAAATGTATCAATTAGAGGATTGATATTTGGTTTATTTATTACTAGTGCCCATTTCCTATCAACTGAATTTCGAGATATACCTTCATTTTTTGCAGGATTAGCTTATGGATTAATAATAGATTTAGGTGCTACATTTTTTGGTGAAAAATGAAATAATCTACAGAAGATAATTTGAGATACACAAAAAAAATATATTCTAATCTGTATGTATCATTCTACATTTTAAAACTCTTTATAATTTCTCAAAATTCATCAAGTTTAAAAGTTATAATAGATATTTAATTTTACTTAACAAAGAAGATGATTTGATCGTCTTTTTATAATATATAGATATTTTTTGATTCTCTAAGAATTAGATGTCATCTATTGAGAATAAATTTTTGAAATGAATTTCTTTAAAAAAGATGATGAAAAGAAAAATACAGCTGCAGAAGAATTTTATAAAAGATTGTATTTGCCAAAATATAAGAATAAAATCGAAGAAGCAGTAGTATTTTTTATAAAAGGTATTTCACAACTTCTTCAGGCAAAAGGGAATCTATTAGCAAGCCCACGAATACATAAAACAAAAGAGATTGTTCAAGAAATAAAAAATTCGGTTCTATCAGAATTTGAAGTTCTCCTAAAGAGAATCCCAAAAAACATAGAAGAGGTATATAAACATACAATAAAATATATCTCAACACTAATAGAAGACCATGAAAAAAAACTAAAAACTATGTCTTTATTAGATCAAACAAAGGAATTAAGTAAGTTTAATTTAGAACATAATTTTGAAATAATTGCTTATAAAATAGAAGTCGGAAAAAAACTTGATAACTTTGAAATCGAAAAATTAAGTACCCAAATAGAATATTTGGCACTTAAACACTTAAAGAATAGAATTGAAAAAAAGCAATATTTGCCTGATAGTTAATTTATTTTTTTATTTTCATTTTTTTATATAAACTAAATTTTATTTCTTTACAACCAAATTTTTCAATATTATAAATCTACTTCTAAATTTGGTGAAATATTATGAAAAATTTAGATATGATAAAATCTCGAAAAAGTATTAGAAAATTTGAAAAAAAGGAAGTAGAAGATAATCTAATCCAAGAAATACTAGAATGTGGAAGATGGGCTCCATCTGGTCTTAATAACCAACCCTGGAAATTTCATATTATAAAGGAGAAAAAAAATTTAATTGCCAATTGCACTAAATACAGCTACATTATCAAAAATGCTCCAATATGTATTGCTGTTTTTTTGGATAATGAATCAACCTATAACAGAACTAAAGATCTACAATCTATAGGTGCATGTATTGAAAATATGCTCCTAGCTATCCACAGCCTAAATCTAGGTGGAGTTTGGTTAGGTGAGATACTAAATCAAAAAGAGAAGGTAAATGAAGCCCTATCTATTGATCAAAAATATGAACTTATGGGAATAATTGCTTTAGGTTATCCAAAAGATGAAGAGATAGACAAGGTAAGAAAACCAAGAAAAAATATGGATCAGATTATGATTTAATTTTTACTTCAATATTTAAAATAAAAAAGAAAGCTAAAACCATAGATCCTCCACAAAATAAATAAGCAACCTCTACAGAAAATGAATAAATTGGAAGCAAAATCAATGGAGCTATAGCATATCCAAAAAATCTAAATGCACTATATAAAGATGCAGTTGTCCCACGCATAGTAGGTATAACTTCCACCGACATCGTATTTAGGGTAGTGTTAACAAAAGATGCTGCACATCCTAAAAGGGCAAAAAATATCAAAAAATTAACGAATTTATCTGCTATGGTCAATAAACTAACAGATACTATTGCAAATCCCACACCTATTGCAGGGGTTATTTTTCGACCTATTTTATCTATTAAAAAGCCTGCAATTGGACCTGCCACTATTCCTGCAAAACCAGCGGAAGAGAGAACTATACCTACTTTTGATTCTGAAAAATCAAATTCAGATGAAAGATAGACTGAAGTAGTAGATATAGCACCTATAAAACAAATAAAGACAAAAATGCCTGATATACATAAATAAATTACATTTCTATTGCCTAAAGCTTCTTTAATTTGACTTTTGAGAGTATTGTCTCTTTTTTCTCTATTTTCAGAAAAATTAAATTGAGACAAATAAAGGAAAAAAAGTGAAATACTTACAAATATTAGAATCAAAAAAACAAATCTCCAATTATATTCAGCAATTATACCTGAAATTAGAGGTCCAGTTGATGTACCAAATGTAATAGCAGATGCCAAACCACCCATAATTTTGCCTCTTTTTTTATCATCAACTAATTGTCCCAAAAAAGCTACAACTGAAGGTGCAACTAAACCACCACCTATACCTTGTACAGCTCTTCCAAATAAAAAAACGTATATATCAAAAGCCAAAAGACAAATTATTGATCCTAAAGTATATATAAAAAATCCTGAAAGCATTAGATTCTTTCTGTTATATAAATCAAATAATGCGCCTGAAAAAAGCTGAATTGCCACAAAAGGAAGCATAAAGAGTGTAACGGATAAACCTGCCATAGTAAGTGATGTATTAAAACTATCACTTAAGGTATTTAAAATAGGAAAAACTAATCCAGACCCAAAGGGACCTAAAAATGCAGCTAAATAGAGTAAAACTAATTTCTTTTTCATTGTATCCTAAAAAATAGCAATTCAAAACAGTTTAAAACCTGCTTTGGTAGATAATTACTATCTTCCAAATACTTTTTTCCACAATAAAAGATCTACAAAGATCCCACTTTAATCATTCCTCTTTAGGCGAAAAAATATCTTTTGGAGGCAATCGAAGTAAACTAATTATAGAAAATAAGGCAACTAAATAATTCATAGAAAGAATTAAAGCAAGAAAACTCACTATAATTACCCTATAAATACTTAATTCAGAATAAGTAAATTCATTTGAAATATAAATTGGTGCTAGAGTTTGATAAACAATTGTACCTACTATAAATATTGACAATAATGATATAGCATATAAAAATAAAGGTTTGTAAAATTTTAGTTCTCTAAAAACTTTTATTGAGCTAAATAACAAAATTGAAGAAAAAAACATAAGAATAAAATTTGTAAAAACACGAACAATAGATAAAATATTATATGGATCTGTTTTTTCATTATACAAAAATATAAAATCAAAAGCAGATATGAAAAGATTAATTATTACAAAAACTATTATTCCATAAAATATTTTAATATCTTTATGATACTCATAAACAGTTTTAGAGAGCATTAATGCACCCATAGAATAAAAAATTAAGGATAGAATTATAAATAGTTGAATAAGTGAACGTAACATTATAACTTGATTTTTGTTGACTGGAGGGAGAGCAAAAAATAATAAATAAAAAGCTAAAGAAGCTAAAAAACTTCCCAAATAAGCAAGAAGGAAAAATCGAAATGTATATGAAATAGACTTGCCTAAATATAATTTTATTTTTGACAAGAAATCTAAATAGATTAAAATAGTTAAAAAAGCACATATTGCAATTATGATATTAGATATCGGCGCTATTTGGTATATAAAACTCATAATATGTAATAATTATTTAGAAACCATATAAATATTTTATTAATAAAAAACAATATCCCAATTCTTATTTTCAATATAGGCATGGGCAGTTTTGGATG
>CAYQAE010000068.1:0-10688 GCA_964415445.1 uncultured archaeon
TAGTAGAAAATATAGGAGGGATATAATTGAGTAAAGTTCCAACAAGCACAATAAAATATGTTATTCACGCAAAAATAGAGGCTTTAGGTGTAGTTGAAAGGCCTGATGTTGTAGGTGCAATTTTTGGCCAAACAGAAGGGATGTTAGGAGATGAATTAGATCTAAGAGAACTACAAAAGACAGGCAGAATTGGTAGAATTAAGGTAACTATCAATTCAAAAGGTGGAAAATCTAATGGATGGATTTATCTACCATCTAGCTTAGATAAAGAATCTACAGCAGCTATAGCCGCAGCATTAGAGGAGATTGAGAGGATTGGTCCTTGTGAAGCTACCATAAAAATTACAAAAATTGAAGATATACGTTCTTCAAGAAGAAAAACTATTGTCAGCAGAGCTGTTGAGATATTGGAAAATTCATATCAAGATAGTTCTTCAAATAGTTTAAAGATTATAAACGAAGTAAAAAAAGCAATGAGAGCAAAAGAGATATCAAAATATGGTGAATCAAATTCTCCTGCTGGTCCAAATTTAGAAGGATCAGATACAGTAATTGTAGTTGAGGGCAGAGCAGATATTGTTAATTTGCTCAAAGCAGGAATTAAAAATACAATTGCAGTTGAAGGAACATCTGTACCCAAACCAATTGCTGAGCTTACAAAACAAAGAACAGCAATAGCATTTTTAGATGGCGATCGTGGCGGAGATTTAATTTTAAGGGAGTTAGCTCAAGTTGCAGACATTGATTATGTAGCCAGAGCTCCAGAGGGGAAAGAAGTTGAATATATATCAAATAGGGAATTAATAAGGTGTTTAAGTAATAAAGTGCCATTTGACCAAGCAATGAAAGAGCTAGAAAAAAGAAAAGAACAAATTGAGCAACAAACAAGTCACAAAAGTCCAAAAGAGATGGCTTCAGAATTGTCTAGATTTCCAAAAAAATTGATTGATGGTCTGAAAAATTCAGGAAAAGCTTACTTTTTAGATGGTGGAAATAAAATCTTAAAGAAAGTTAAAGTCAAAAGTCTAAAAGATGAACTTAAAAAATACGAAGATGAATTTGAAGCACTAATTTTAGATGGAAATATCACTCAAAACTTAATAGATCTTGCTCAAAATAAGAAAGTTAAATATCTTGTAGGAAACAGAACTTATAATATTGTCAAGAGACCAGAGGATATAAAAATTCTAACTTTAGTAAACCAGAAAAAATGATAATAGTTCGAAAAGCGAAAGATTCCGATATTGAAAATATTCATCTTATTGAGAAGGAATCTTTCGGTAATTTTTATCCAAAAGATTATATTGACTATCTTTTTAAAAAAAATCATATTTTTTTTATTGCCTTCAGTGATAATATTCCTGTAGGATATCTTTGTGCAAAGATAAAAGCTGCAAACATAGTTCATGTAGTCTCAATCGCGGTGCGGCCAAATTTTAGAAATAAAAAGATAGCAAAACGTATGTTGGCTATAGCACATGATTATTTTAATCAAAACAATGTTAATTATTTCTTCTTAGAAGTCAAAGATACCAACATGGCTGCTATAAATTTGTATAATTCATTAGGTTATAAAACATTTGAATATAGAAAGAATTATTATCCAGATACTTCTGGGGCATATTTAATGAAAAAGGATAAAGATGAAATTTAAGGGAATAATTTTTGATTTGGATGGAACTTTAGTATATTCTTTGGATGCACATCTTAAATCATGGGTGGCAGCATTTTTAGAATTTAATTTAGATACAGAAAGCGATAAGATTAAACAACAATTTGGAAAAACTAGCCACGATATCATAAAATCTCTCTTTCCTGATATTGATGATGATTTGATTTTAAAAATTTCAAAGAGGAGAAATCATATCTTTCAAACAAAATTTGTCTATGAGGTTAAACCTTTTGATTCAGTTATTTCTCTTCTCTCTACTTTAGAAAATTTTAAATTGGCGATTGCAACATCAAACAATAGAAAAAATTTAGAGAAAATCTTAGAGGTTACAAAAATAAACAAATATATTTCTACTTTGGTATCCAAAGAAGATATAGAATATGGAAAGCCCCATCCACAAATATTTGAAATTGCTGCAAAAAAATTAGATCTAAATTCAAAAGAATGTGTTGGAGTTGGTGATACTGTTTATGATATTATATCTGCAAATAAAGCAGGTATGTTTTCTGTAGCAGTAGCTTTAGGTGAACAATCTGTAGATAAATTAAAAACTGCTAATCCTGATTTTGTTATAGACCATATTTCTGATTTCAAAAAAATACTAAATATTGAAAATACTTACTAGATGAGACCTACATAAGGTGAGAATTTGAAACAATTAATGCTTCCAGATACTGTTGCCTTTCGTATGCAAATTATAGCTAGTAGTTTAATGCGAAAAGACACTAAAAAAATTAAAGATAATATTAAGCTTATTAAAAAAGTATTAGGGGCAAGTAAATGGGAAAAAGGATATTTATTGGCTTTAAATGGTATTATATCATCAGTTGATACTAATGATGTTCAGACTTTAGCTTATAAACTTGCAGAGCAAAAATTATCTAAGTCTGAAATAAAAGAAGCTTTAGCTGATTCAAAAAGAATTGTTGATCAATCATTTCGACCTGATTTTGAAAGAGGTTATGAGCTAGCTTGGATTGATCTTCTAAAGCATGTTAAAGATCTTTAGATATATCATCTATATCTTTTTTAGTAATTTGATTTTTATGAAGTGCAGTAGCAACTAATACACCCCAAACTCCTGTATTTTTTAGCTTTATTAGATCTTCTCTACTTTTGATACCTCCCCCTGTTATAACTTCAAAATGATCTTTTTTGATAATTTTTTTAAGCTCAGAAGAAGATCTCATCTGACCTCTACCTACATAATATAGGTCTAGCAGAATTAAAGTCTTAATTCCATAATCTGTGGCAAAATTTAGTATTGCATCAATTGAGGTAGTAATTTTTGATAAAACTTTGCCTTTATACATATCAATGCTTAATATAATGTTTTTATCTATTTCTGTAATTTTTTTAAGTTCATTTAGGTTTTCTAAAGTTTCTGTAGCTACAATCTTTCTGCTACATAATGATTTTATCTTTTGAAAGTCTTTATAAGTTTTAATTCCAGAATCAAGATAAATCTCTGTATTTTTTATTTTTTCAATTATATCAAAATTGTCTCCTTTTTTTTCAATTGAATCTAAATCTGCAATATATACTGTATCTAGATTTAGTTTTTCTCTGAAAGAATCGATTATATTTTTTGGATTGGAAGTTTCACACAAATCACTTTTTATAGGCTCATATTTGTTGCGTTTTCCTGATTTTGCATGAACTACTAAGTTATTTTTAATATCAATTACAGGTATTATTTTCATGTTCTACACCCAATATTTCATTATAAACTTTAGTATATTCATCTATTTTACTATCCCAAGTGAATGATTTTTCTACCATCTCTTTTGCATTATCTGCCAATTTTTGACATAATTTTTGATCTGAAATTAGTCTATCTATTGCTTTTGTAATTTGCATGCTTCCTTTAGGTTCAACTAATATACTATTAGATTCATTTGCAAATTCAGAAATTCCACCTACATTAGTTAATATACAACCACATCTTGACATCATAGCTTCTAATATGGTAATACCTGAAGCTTCTACTAAGGTGGGATATACAAAAATATGGCTTTTTGTGAGAATCTCAATTAATTTTGATCTTTTAATCTCTTCAATAAAATTAATATATTCATATATTTTTAATTTCTTTGCTAATTTCTTTAAATCTCCTAATTTAGGTCCATTGCCTATTATATTTATTTTTAAATTATTATACTTTTTTATTATATCTCTGAGTGCAAATATAAGATATTTTCCACCTTTTGATTTTACCATTCTAAAGATTGAAGTTATAGTAATTTCTTTATTTTTTTTAATTTCAAAAAATTCATCTCTATCTATTGTATTAGGTATTACTTTGACTTTTTTAGGATCATAAATATTTTGTATTGAATTTTTTGCAGCTTCAGATACGCATATTAGTTTTTTAGACTTATTCATCCCTATTTTAATGAATTTATTCATATGCTTTAGTATAAATCCTTTTTTTTCAGGATGTAGAGAGTGAATAGATAATATGGTAGGTATATTTCTAAAATTAGCTATGGTAGTTGAGATAAGAGCAAGAGGGGAGTAAATTGAGTGAGCATGTACTACATCAAAACCCATTTTTTTGAAAAAATAACTTAAAATATACCAAACATGAAGAGAACCAACAACGTTTAATTTTGGTAAGATTTTGGCATAACTGCGATGTACTTTAATTCCATCTATTGTATAATCTTTTTTTGAATTAGTCAAGATATGTACATCTATATCTTCTTTTAATAATGATTTTGCAAGTTGATAGCTGTGAGTTTCTACTCCGCCAACATTTGGATAGAAAAAATCAGAAACAAAACAAATTTTCATTTTTTTCAACATAAAATTATATATGCTAATCCACCAAATATTATTTAAATTATTTATTCTTAGAAGGTTTGAATAATTTTATATTAAAAATGTTAATAATTAGGTGAATTAATTGTTAAATGAAAATGAATTGGCTTTACTTAATAAATTAGGTATAAATGACTATGAAGCAAAAGCATATACAACTTTAGTTGAGCATGGTCCTACTACTGCTACTGAACTAAGTCCACTTTCTACTGTTCCACAGGGCAGGATTTATGATGTTTTGAGTACTTTAGAGAAACGTGGATTTGTAAAAGTCCAACCAGGCAGACCTAAGATGTATAAAGCTACAAGACCAGCTAGAGCTTTGTTGAAAGCATTAGAAGAATATAAACATAGTTTAGCAAATATAGAAGATGATATATCACAACTTGCTGAAAAATTAGATGATGAATATATTGTAACAGATGGTAGTGAAGTGCCAACTGGTTTTGTTTGGTTGATTAAAGGTTTGAGAAATATAATTTTAAAGTTAGAAGAAGTTGTCAAAGGCGCAGAGAAAAAAATTCATTTTGTTGCAGCTCCTCCTTTTCCTTTATTTGAAGGTATAAAAGATGCAATAAAAGCTAGAAATGATGAAGGAAATGTCGAGATAAGACAAATAGCATATAAAAATGAAAAACCTGCATTTGAATTTTTGAAAAATACAAGAAAGACTACTCATATCTATGAAAATTTTATTTTAATAGACGGAAAAGAAGCAATGCTACTTACAGTGCGTGAGAGAGGTAAGAAAAAAGAATCAAAAGTAGCTCTTTGGGTTTTGAGTCCTTCATTAGTAGATTTAACGCAACATTACTTTAATACATTGTGGGAAGATTCAGAAGAGTAAAAAAATAAAAAAAATTAATTATTACTTATTTTTCTTTTTTTGATCATAATAATTGCTGTTACAGTAGCACCGATTGCAGTTATCCCTAGAATTATCCAAATCCAGGGAAACGGATCTTCACCATCAACAAAGCCATTTCCATCACCGTCTCCATTATCATCATCGTTATCACCGATATCTACTGAAAACCAAACCTCATCTGAGCCTTGATTATTAGCTGTGTCGTTTCCGAACACCTGTAGTCGGTGAGTACCCTCGGTTACATTCAATAGGGTATTATTAGCAATTTCCTTAGTTCCAGAGCCATCCATTTTATAACCTACCCAACTTAATGTTTCATTGGTACTGAAAGTTAAATTAATTTCAGTATTGTAAGTTATATTTTTTGGGCTTAATATAGTAATATTAGGCCCGTACAAATCTGGATCTGGTTCTGGTTGTTCGGTATATTTGTATTTAATGTTACTCCGGATAGAAGGCTCATCATTTTTATAACCCAAAAATAAACTTTGGGCCGATCCATCTGGACAAGTGACATTAACTTCAATCAACTGTCCAGCAACGACATTCACCGAAATATCTGATGCAACAGAATAATTGCTATGTTCTGTTGCTTGTATGCTCTCATTGAAAATCACCGTATCACTCAATTCCACAATAACTGTGAAATTGTTGGCCTCTGGACCTGGAGGCCAGAGGCTGACCGCTGAAAACGTTACATTAATTTTTGTTAATGTAATATTTTCATTCACCGTTTCATTGATTTGGCCTTCTAAACGACCATCATTGCAATTTGGATAAATTTCACCAAATTGCAGAGTTTCTGTGCTTGAACTCATTGGCTTTATATTTTTATATTCTGTTGTTTTATTTTTTCCATTTTCTATCCCAGCAACAATAGGAACAAACAAAAATATGATCAGATATATTTTTAATCTTCTCATAAATTTAAAATTCACCTTTTAAAATAGTTCATATCTTTGAGAAGAAATTTATAGCTTAAATTAAGCCCAAAAAGTAGTTATATTAACTAAAGAAGACGACTGAATCATCTAAAAAAATATTATGAAATATACAAAAACCATGCATTATATACTATATTAACCTTTTTCTACTTCTAAATTAAGGTTTTAATTTCCATAAAACTTAATTAAGAACATATCATTTAATTATAAATCTATTTTAGACCTCTATTTTCAATTTTTATTGTTTTTGAATACTTTATTAAACTGATAATTTACAATTTTGAACATTAGACAACATTTTTATACTACTAATTTAAGGGTAGATTATGTGGAAAAAAATTGAGGAGACCTTCAAAAACAGACCTTCACAACTTAAAGTGATAAAAGAAATTTATAAAAAAGGTTTTCAGATAAATGAAAATGGAAAAACTTATTCAGGTAGTATAAAAATTCCTCATGTCCAGTTAGCTAAATCAATTGGAGTAGATAGACGTGTAGTTGATGAGGCTACAAAAATAATCTTAAAAGACGCTACTCTAAAGCATGTCTTTATGAATCTTGATTCAATACCTTTTCTAAGAGATGTAGCATCTTATTTTGGGATGAGTGTTTTGGTAGTAACTGCAGAAGATGCTCAAAAACCAGGAATATTATCAAGAATCACTCAAATTTTATCTGTCCATAAAGCAAACATAAGACAAGCAGTTGCTATGGATCCGGTAATTGATGAGAAATCAAAACTTTATATGATGGTAGAGGGCTCAATACCTTCAGATGTAATTGTAAAAATTCGAGAAATGAAAGGTATAAAGAGTGTTACCCTCCAGTGAATTTTCGGTGAGATAAGTGCAGAAAGCCATAGATCCATGGGGAGCTATCCAAATTGATGATTATGAAAAAGTATTTGATGAATTTGGAATTGAAAAAATTCCAGATTCATATAAAAAAGAATTAAATCATTTTATTTTTGAAAGAAAAATAGCAATAGGCCAAAGAGATTTAAAAAAAGTTTATCAAAGAATTTTAGATAAAAAACCTTTCATTAATATGACTGGAATTGCCACAAGTGGATATCTTCATTTGGGCCATAAATTAATTATAGATATTTTTAAATTATTCAAAAATTTAGGTGCAAGAAACTTTTTTGCAATATGTGACATTGATGGATACAGCAGCAGACCAAACAAAACTATGCCTTCTATGCGAGAGGCAAAAAAATATGCAATTGATAATTTAGCTCATGTTCTGGCTTTGGGTTTAGATAAAGAAGATATATATGTTCAGAGTCAAAAACCTTCCAAATATTATGAATTTGCCTTTGAAATTTCAAAAAAGATCACAGAAAATATGTATAAAGCAATATATACTGGAAAGAGTGAGGCAATAAATTTTGGTAAATTCTCAGCTGTGATCCTACAGCTTGCAGATATTTTACATGGACAAATTCCTGCATTTGGCCAAAAAATGCCATCTATTACTTGTATTGCTCTAGAGCAAGATCCACATCTTAGATTAGTTAGAGACATGGCAAAAAGATTGCCTTATGATTTAGAGACACCTTCAGCTATCTATATTAGACATCAATCTGGGCTCCTAGAAGGTAAGAAAATGTCTTCATCAGAGCCAAATTCTGCTATTTTCTTAAATGACACACCAAAAGAAGCAAAAAAGAAAATTCAAAACGCTTTCACAGGTGGAAAAGATAGCCTAAAAGAACAAAAAGAGTTAGGTGGAGATCCTGATATTTGTAAAGTCTATGAACTTCTAAAATTTCACTACAAAGATGATGATAAATTAAAAGAGGTTTATAAAGATTGTAGGTCTGGAAAACTTTTGTGCGGTAATTGTAAAAAATTTTGCATAGATTTTGTCTCTTATTTTTTATCTAGTCATCATAAAAAATTAGAAAAGACAAAAAAAATAGCTCAAGATATAATTCAGGTGTAGAGATGAAAGATATTCGAAAACTAATGATTAATTGTTGCAAAAATGTAAAAGATACTATATCTAAAAAAACACTTACAGAGTGGAGCAAATCTACAGAATATGGTAAATGGGATACAAAAGTAGTTGATGAGATTGCAGAAAAAGCTGTAATTAATTTTTTGAAAAAAAATAAATTTCAAGCTATAATATATACAGAAGAAGCAAAATATGTATCAATTCATGATGATCCAAAATATTCAGTAATATTAGACCCAGTTGATGGAAGTTACAATGCAATTGCAGGTATTCCTTTCTATTCTATATCTATTGCAATATCTAAAAATTTAGAACCTAAACTAGGCGATGTTGAATATGGTATAGTTTATAATCTTGCAAATGAAGAGGTATTTGAATTTTTCGAAGGCAAATCCTACTATAATTTTAAAGAAATTAAACCCAAGAAAAATTTTAGAGACAAAACAATTGCTGTAGTTAAAATAGTTAAAGAAGAGGATTTTAGATATATCCCAATTTTTGATGTAGTTCGCACCTTTGGATCAATTGCACTAGAGCTTTGTTATTTAGTTTTAGATAGATTAGATGCAGTAATTAATATGAAGCGAGCTTGCAAAACTGTTGATATAGCAGCTTGTGCCCCTATGTTAGATCAAACTGGTAAAATTTTAAGATTAGATGGAAAGGATTGGAGAGATATAGATACAAAAGCAAAAAAAATGAATATTTTGGCTTTTAATCCAAAAAAAGTTAAGATTTGATTAAAGAATTAATTATTTTATTTTAATGGGGTTTTATAACATGCGAATGTATCCCAAATGTGTATCATGTCTTCATAATCAATGTTTGAATGAAATAAAATTGGCTACTGATGATAAAATTCTTCAAAAAAAGGCCATAGATGAAATAGACAAAATACTAGATAATCATAGAACTTCTGATTATGTAAGTGCGATGGTAGGTACCATGGTGCACAAAAAGGTATATGAAATTACCAAAAATTTAGATCCCTACAAAGATCTTAAATATAGAAGTAATGAACATGCTCAAAAACTTTTATCTGAATTAGAACAAGAATTAGATTCTAATAATAACCTACTTTTAGGATTAAATATGGCCGCAGTTGGCAATATTATGGAGTTTGGTGTTCCTGATCATAAGTTTGATATCTCAGGTTTTAAAAATAATTTTCTAAAAAGTCTAAAAGATCCATTTGCAATAGATCATCGCAAAAATATCTTAAATAAACTAAATAAATCTAAAAAAATTCTATATCTAACAGATAATGCAGGTGAAATTGTTTTTGATAAATTTTTTATTGAACAAATTTTAAAAGAAAATAAAGAAGTTGTAGTAGCTACAAAAGAGGAACCTATTGCAAATGATGCAACTTTATCTGATGCAGAACAAATAAAATTAGATGAGATAACTAAAGTTATTACCACAGGAGTTGCAAGTATAGGTTTAGATCCAAACAATTCATCAAAATATTTTTGGAATGAACTTAAAAATTCAGATCTAATTATATCAAAAGGAATGGGAAATTTTGAATGGCTTGAAGAATATATAGATAATTATAATATACCTGTGGCTTTTTTATTTAGAACAAAGTGTAATATAATGGCTAATAAGTTAGATGTAAAAAAAGATCAAAACATAGCTCTTCTTTGGAATTCTAATTAAAATAACAAAAAGTTATTTAAATATCTTTAAACCTAATATTTCATATAAGCTATTGTAGCTATTTTTAGAATGTAATTGGCATTCTTATATCATCCTAAAATAAATAAAGAACTTTTATAATAAATAAAATAAAAAAGGATGTTAAAATGGATCAAATAGAAAAACAAATAAAAAAATTGCATAATGATTTTATTCTAGCCATGGTTAAAATTTGTAAAAACAAAGAAGAACTAATAATTCACCGTATAATTACAAGTATCTTGGATATTATATTAAATGGCAAAAAAAATTCTCGTTGGGATCACTCGATTTGGCATTTTAAAGATGGATATAGAATTGTATCAAGGGATCTTCAATATTATAAAAACAAAAAAAATAAAAAAAACAAAAAAACTAGATTTTATACTCATACGATTTTTTGTGATGGCAAAGTTGCTAGAGATCATGGCACATATGAAGAACCAGTGATTATGCCTAACGATCAATTAGATGTATATTACATAATTAAACTATATTTAAATAATTCTAAGTTACCAAAAACGGATATAATACTAATATAATACTTTAAAATTCAATTATACCTAAAATTAAATATTTTCTTTATTTTTTTAATATCTTTTCTTTATATTCATTTTAAATAAAAGGTGTAATTTTTGACATTGGAAGATGAATTAGCAAAAATATATCATGATACTCTAGATTCATTAGAGACACATTTAGATGAGTTAGTGGGAGATTATTTTGCTAAACATTTTGT
>CAYQAE010000069.1:0-10615 GCA_964415445.1 uncultured archaeon
AAGTCAAAAAATGATTGTTAAGAGGCTAAGTAGCAAAGGAGAAAATTATAGTAAACAAAAAGTAGAAAATAAGGAAATAGAAGAGTATATTAAACTCTTAAAATCTAAAGGAGCAGATGATGAAGAGGAAATGGAAATATTTGATTAAAAAAAATAATTGAAAATATAACTTAATTCCAAAAATATTCTAATATAGTTAAAGAATTGATTTTTAAACTGGTTTTTTTCAAAAAATTAATCACTACATTTAAAAATCCTATAGACAAAAAGCTACTTACTGTATAACAAAAATAATAAGGGGCAATTTGAAATGAATTCTGATGTTTTAGAAATATCTGATGATGAACGTGATGCATTAAAAGAATTATCAACTATAGGTGCAGGGCACGCTGCAACTGCATTATCTCAATTAGTGAAAACACCTATAGGAATAACTTTACCTAAAGTTTCATTTTTATTTTCTAGTGATGCAAAAACAATTTTAAAGAAGAATAAGCAAACTTATGTTGCTACAAAATTAAATGCATTAGGAGATATATCTGGTACTCTTTTTTTAATATTTGAACTTAAAAAAGCATTAACTACAGTAGATACACTGTTCCACCTAGAAAAACAAACAACAGACGAATTAGATGATAAAGCCAATTCTGCAATAAATGAAGTTGGAAATGTTATTGTAGCTTCGTTTTTAAATACATTATCTAAATTTTTAAATCTCACAATTTTACCATCTGTTCCAGAAATAATTGTTGGAAATAAAGATGAAATAACTAAAAAATTTTCTTCAGAAAAAAGTAGCTCAGAAGAATCAATAATTTCAAATAATGCTCTACTTTTTTTAAGTGATAAAGCAGGGGCTAAAATAGATATAGATACATATCTAGTTTGGGTTACTACTAAAAAAGATGTAAGGTTATTATTAGACAAATTAGATGAAAAATTAGAATCAATTAGTTCTTCTCTTTGATTTAAAATTAAATGAATTTTATATATCTAAAAAAGTTATACGGAGTTTATAGCATTAGTTATTGCTTCACCATCTTTACCAAATGCTTTCATAGCTTTACCTATAAGTTGAGCCAATTTAGATTTGTCTTCGTCTTCAATTGTATCCATAGTTTTTCCTATTTTAGCACTTTGTGTTTTTAATCCTGCTTGGGCTACTACTTTCCCAACATATGGTTCTATGGCACTGACTATCATATTTGCTAATTCATTTGGCATATAAATAATATATCAACCATACTACTTAAAAACATTATTTTGATCCTTGAAGCTAAAAATAATCAATTTATATTATTGTATATCTTCTCTAAATATAGAAGTTTTAAGAAAACTTAATTCTAATTAGTAAGATTATATTAATAGTTATAAATTAAACATAGTATAGTTGCTAAAAACTTTAATTTGCAATAGATAAAGATGTTCATATAGTAATAGATAAAATTTTAAGATTAAGAGATAAAAAAGATTCAAAATAAGTATTTTAAAAAAATACAAAAAGAGATGATAAAAGATGTCTGAAGCTCCCAGTCTTGATGAAGTTCAATTAGTTATTTTTAAATTAGGTGATTCTGAGTTTGGAGTAGATATATTCCAAGTATTTGAAATTTCTAAAATGATGCCTGTCACAAAAATACCAACAGCTCCTATACATATAGAAGGCGTTATTAATATGAGAGGGCAAATATGTACTCTTATAGATCTTAGAACAAGACTTGGGCTTGAAAAAATACCCCCTACTGATGAAACTAGTATAATCTTAGTTGAAGCCAAAGAAGATAATTTAGTAGGAATGATTGTAGATTCGGTTTTAGGAGTATTAAAAATAAAAAATGAACAAATTGAATATAATCCATCATTAGTTTCTGATGATATTGATGAAAAATATATAAAAGGAGTAGCAAAACAAGATGAAAAATTAATTATTTTACTAGATTTAACTAAGGTCTTAAAATCACATGAACTAGATAGACTAGCTGAACTTACTAAAAGCGCTGAAAAACATATTAAAAAAGAAATGAAAGAATCTGGATCACATAGTAAAGACGAATTAAAGAAAAAAGAACAAGAATTGAAAGAAAAAGAAAGAAAATTAAAAGAATTAGAGGAAAAAGAAAAAGAAATGGAAAAAAAATTAAAGAAAGATATGAAAAAAATAGAAGAACAAAGAAAAGTTCAATTAGAATTAGAAAAACAGCTATTAAACTCAATGGATAAAGAATATTCTTCTAAAAAGAAAAAAAAGTGATTAAATGGTAATTAAAGTACTAGTTGTTGATGATTCTAAATCAATGAGAAAAATTCTATGTGATATAATTAATTCAGAAAATAAACTAAAAGTTATAGGTGAAGCTAAAAATGGGAAAGAAGCAATTGAATTAGTTGAAAATTTAAAACCAGATGTAATTGTGATGGATATTTTAATGCCTATTATGGATGGTCTCAAGGCATTAAGCTATATAATGAATCATTTCAAAATTCCAACACTTATAACAAGTAGTTTTACAGAGGAAGATATTACAATAAAAGCAATATTTCATGGGGCAGTTGATTTTATACCAAAACCCAAAAATGAAGAATCCGATATGGAATTATTAAAAAAAGATCTAATTTATAAAATAAAAATAGCAAGTAAAGTTGATGTAAGTAAATTAAGATTTAAGAAAACTTCAGAAGAAATAAGCACAAAAGAAATTTTTGAAGAAAAAGAAGAAATAGATAAAGTTATAGTTATTGGTGCCTCTGCAGGTGGCCCAAAAACATTATTACAAATTTTAAAACAGTTACCAGAAGATTTACCTGCATACATATTTGTAGTTCAACATATGGTAAAAGGATTTACTAGCTCATTTGCCCATCATCTTGATGCAGAAACAAAAATAAAAGTTAAAGAAGCAGAAGAAGGTGAAATAATAAAACCCGGCATAGTTTATCTAGCACCAGGAGGTTATCATATGGAAATAGGCATTACTGAAAAAAAAGAAACCACACAAAAAATAATAAGATTAAATCAAAATTCAAAAATACGTCATGTTAGGCCTTCTATTAATCCAACTATGATTTCAGCTGCAAAAATATATGGTAAAAATGCTTTAGGAATTATTTTAACAGGTATGGGAAGAGATGGTGTTGATGGAATTAAAGCAATAAAAAATAATGGAGGAAAGACAATAGCCGAAGATTTGAACACTAGTTTAGTTAAAGGAATGCCAAAAGCTGCTATTAATTCTGGAAAAATTGACGAAATATTAAACATACCTGAAATTGTCTCTAAAATAATGGAATTTGTCAAAGTAGGGAAAAAATAATGGACATGTCAAAATATTCTGATACAATTATTGAAGAGATAAGAGAACATTTAAATGAATTAAACTCAAATTTACTTGATTTTGAGAAAAATAAAAAAGATGCTGCTCTTCTTAATGAAATTTTTAGACATGCTCATACTATAAAAAGTTTAGCAGGTACTATGGGACACGAAAAATTATTAGAATTAATGCGCGAATTGGAAAATGAACTTCAAGTTGTTAGAAGTACCAAAATGGAAATTACAGATGAAATGATGGATATACTATATGACTCTAGCTCATTAGCTGAAATACTTCTAAATGAATATACAGAAAATAAAACAGAAAAAACAGATATATCTAGTTTAATTAAAAGAATAAAAGATATTTTACCAAAAGAAGAAGATATAAAAGCAATTGAGGATACTGAAGAGTTAAATAAACATCTGAAAATTACCCCTGAAGAAAATAAAAAATTAATTGATGCTCACCATAGTAAATTACAATGTAAAAAAATCATCTCAAAAGTAAATAAAGATTGTAGAGTAAAGGGTGCTGCTATTGAACTACTTTTTCAGCAATTAAAAAGCAATGGTGAAATTATAAAAGTAGTACCTGATACTAAAACAATATCAAAATCACCAGGTAGTCCTCTTTTTTTATTTATATATATAACAAAGTTATCTGATAAAAAAATAAAACAGATAATAAAAGATGCAGATGATATAGAAGAACCTTTAATTACTGAATTAGAGATTGATGAAAATGGAATAAAAACAAACATAGAACCGGAACATGCCAAAAAGATACCAAAGAAAGTAATAGAATTAGAAAAAAGTCTAAAAATAACTCAAGCAGAAAATATGATGCTAGTTAAAGCATTCAAAGAAAAAAAACAATGTAAAAAAATTGTCTCGCAAATAGAAGAAAGTTGTAAAGTAAAAGCAGCAGCAGTAGAACTGTTAATTCAAGCATTAAGCGAAATTGGTGAAGTTATAAAATGTATACCTGATCAAAAAGAAATATCTAAATCAAAATACGGAAACTGGTTTTTAATTCTCCTTACCACAAAAGAAGACGACGAAAAAATACATAAAATAGTTGAAAAAACAGATGACATAAAAAATACTACTATAAGAAATGTGAAATTAAATGAGAAAGGAATACTTATAGATTTAAAAAAAGAAAAATCTAAAATTTCAAAAGCTAAAAAAACAATAATTGCTCCAACAGTTCAATCTTCATCAATAAGAGTTGATATTTCTAAATTAAATAAATTAATGGATTTAATTGGAGAATTAGCAATAAGTAAGATTATGATTAATCAAATTGCTACTGAAACAAAATCAGAAGATCTATCTTTGGCAATATCAAAACTAGATAAACTAGTTTTTGAACTGCAAGATGAAATAATGCAAATGAGGATGGTACCTGTTGATCAAGTATTTAGTAGATATCCAAAATTAGTAAGAGATCTATCTAGGAAACAAAATAAGGATATTGATTTTATAACAAAAGGTATGAGCATTGAATTAGATCGAACTATTTTAGATGAAATAAATGATCCTCTAGTTCATCTTCTAAGAAATGCTGTAGATCATGGAATAGAAACAAAAGAAGAACGTAAGAAAAAAGGAAAAAAACCTGAAGGTAAATTAATTTTAAATACTATGCGAGAAAAAAACAATGTAGTTATTGAAATTGAAGATGATGGAGAAGGTATAGATCCACATAAAATTATTGAAAAAGCTAAAAAGAAAAAAATAGTAAATGAAAAACAACTTGAGGGTTTAAGTAAAAAAGAAATTATGGATTTAATATATCTGCCTGGATTTAGTACTGCTGAAGAAATAACAGATGTATCTGGAAGAGGAGTAGGATTAGATGTTGTAAAAGCTACAGTTGAATCATATGGTGGATCAATTTCTCTACAAACAGATAAAGATAAAGGAACTAAATTTAGTATTAGACTTCCACTTACTTTAGCAATTGTTCAATCTCTATTGGCTATGGTAGGGGAAGAAAAATTTGCAATCCCGCTAGATAATGTTAGAGAAATTGCTAATATTAAAAAAGCAGACATTACTACCTTAAAAGATCATGAAGTGATTGTATTAGGTGAAAAAATTATCCCTATTATTGATTTACACCAAAGATTTGATATTGAACATACAAAAAATCAATCAGACTTAGAATTAGCAGTAGTAGTAGTTGAAAAAAACAATTTAATAGGAGGTATTTTAGTCGATAGTGTTTTAAGACAACAGGAAATAATAATTAAAAAATTAGGTAAAATAGTTAAAAATGTAAAAGGTTTTACAGGGGCAACAATATTAGGTGATGGAAAAGTTATTTTAATCTTAGATATAGATGAATTATTATCAAACTTATATACAGCTCAAAGGCAAAAATCAAAAGCTTTAAGAAAAGAAAAAAAAGAAAGTGGGTAGAATATATATGACACAAAGGATATTAATTGCAGATGATTCATTTTATATGAGAGATAACTTAAAAAATATCTTCACAGGTGCAGGATATGAAGTTGTGGGTGAAGCAGCTAATGGTGAAGAAGTTATTGAGAAATATAAAAAATTGAATCCAGATATTGTTACTATGGATATTATTATGCCCAAAAAAACAGGGACAGAAGCAGTAAAAGAAATTATGGAATATGATCCAGAAGCAAAAATAATTGTATGTACTGCAATTGACCAAGAAAATGTTTTGATTGAAGCAATTAAGCTTGGTGCAAAAAATTATATTATAAAACCAATTGAACCAGAACAAGTTATTGCAGCAATTGAAAAAGTAATTTCATAAAACCAAATTATTTAAAAATAAAATCAGATATCCTATTTTGTGTAATGTTTTTTAAATTATTAAAAATAGCTAAAGGTAGAATTATAATAAAACCAATAACCAAAGTGTGGGAAAAAAG
This sequence comes from uncultured archaeon, assembly GCA_964415445.1. GTDB lineage: Archaea > CAYQAE01 > CAYQAE01 > CAYQAE01 > CAYQAE01 > CAYQAE01. Next base: position 6,229 of record CAYQAE010000069.1, read on the forward strand.
TGACTTTAAGAATATTAATAGCAGATGATTCATATTTTATGCGTGAAAATCTCAAAGAAATATTTACAGGTGCAGGATATGAAGTTGTAGGTGAAGCATCTAATGGTGAAGAAGTAATTGAGATGTACAAAAAATTGAAACCAGATGTAGTTAGCATGGATATCATTATGCCAAAAAAATCAGGATCTGATGCCCTAAAAGAGATAATAGAATATGATCCAGAAGCTAAAGTAATTCTATGCTCTGCAATAGATCAAGAAAACATTTTAATCGATGCCCTAAAGATAGGAGCAAAAAATTATATTACAAAACCTATTGAACCTAAAAAAGTAATTGCTGCAGTAGAAAAAGTTGTATCCTAAATATAATATATGGAGAGATGATTATGGCCAAAATAATGATTGTAGATGATAGTAAAACATTCAGAGATTTAATTAAAGATATTATTGAAAAAAGTGGACATAAAGTAGTAGGTGAAGCTGCAGATGGTCTTGAAGCTATAGACTTATATCCTGATATAAAACCAGATATAGTCATTTTAGATATAATTATGCCTAAAATTTCAGGAAATGACGCAATTAAAGGGATACTTAAGAAAGATCCAAATGCAAAAATAATAATCTGCTCAACTCTAGATTTTGAAGATTTAATTCAAGATACAATAAAACTTGGAGTAAAAGATTATATCATCAAACCAATAAATAATGAAAAAGAAGTAATTAACAAAATTTCTAAAGTATTAGAGTCCTAAACAGAGTTCGATATTTAATGAATAAAGAAGCTTTATATCTAAATATTATTAAAAAGAAAATACTGGACTCAACTGGTCTTGATTGTAATTCTTACAAAGATGATTTTTTAGAAAGGAGAATAAGCATTAGATTAGCTGCACATGGCACAGATAATTATAAAGATTATTTAAATGTTCTTGAGAGGAATAAAAGAGAATACATCACTTTAATGGATACAATAAGTGTTGATGTATCAAGGTTCTTTAGAGACAAAGACGTATTTGATACCCTAAAAGAAAATATTTTGCCAAAAATATTGAAACGTAAAAGAAAAAAGAAAAACAAAATTCTAACAGTATGGAGTGCAGGATGTGATACAGGAGAAGAACCTTACTCTGTTGCTATTTTGCTGCATGAAATACTCCAAAGTGAACTTAGTAATTTTTTTATCCAAATATATGGAACAGATATAAGTGAAGAAAGAATCAAAAGGGCAAAAAAAGCAAAATATGCTGCAACTAAGTTTCAAGAGATGGATCCTAGCTATGTAAATAAATATTTCTACTACAGTGGTGGATTATTTAAATTAAAAGATAATGTAAAAAAACTAGTTAAATTTGAAAAAGAAGATCTAGTTTCTGGAAAAAGACATAACTTTGTGGATTTAATTATCTGTAGAAATGTTTTGATATATTTTACTAAAAAAATACAAGAAAAAGTACTAGTTGATTTTTATAATTGCCTAAATAGTGATGGTTATTTAATGTTAGGAAAATCTGAGACATTGATCGGCAAATCAAAATACAAATTCAAGTTCTTAGATGATGCAGATAGAATATATAGAAAAAATTCAATAGTTTTAGAAAATAAAATCTAAACTAACATATTGGTTTTCCTCTGCTTCTTTTTTAAAAATTATTCGTCTTTGCATTCGCAACCTAAATTCATTTTGTTAAATTTTAGAGATTTACCTTCTTCGCATTTAGGACATTCTTCGTGTTTAAAATGTTTTTCTAAAGATTTATTTTTCTCAACTAAATCAGATATAGTAGTAGAATGGGAATTTAATATTTTCTCTAGATCTGGAACAAATTTTGATTCATCTACTTCATCTAAAGTTTTCATCAAAAGATCTGCTGTGTTTTTTTCAATTTTAGATAATCTTTTTTTGTGAGCATCTCTTCTTCTAAGTAATTTTTCCATAAAAACACACCATACTATATTGTATTTTTCTTATATATAATCCTTTCGAATTTTCTATGAGATATAACAAAATACTAATTAAGTTTAAAATCTAATTTTGATTTAAATAATTTAACAGAATAATAAAATATATTTTTGAAGAACTAAATTAGGTTAATTATTTTCTGAGATAAAACTAATTTTTGAAATAAAAACAAAAATTACAATAATAAACATATATTAATATTATTTCAAATTTTATAAATTCTAACTATTGATGTAAATTGCATTTGTGATATAGATGGTTTCAAAATTAAAAAGAAAAGAAAGAAAACGTCGCAAAATAAAACAAAGATTAAAAGAAAAAAGAATTACAAGAGAAAAAGAAAAAAAAGAAACTGAATCCAGAGAAGAAAACATAGAACCAGTCATAGAATACAAAAAAGATAAAAGAAAAGATGGAGAAAATAAAAATTGGGAAATACAAGATATTATGTTAATATTAATTGTAATTGCTGTGCTATTTATATTTTTTAATGTAGCTTTTTTTGGCCTAAAAACGCAATAAACAATAAAAAGAGCGATAAAACTAGATCTATATTATTAAATTGATTAGAAAATATTTTTTGTCTTTGGATTTGTGCTAAAAATATGCGAATAGTTTCTTGTCCCTTATGTAAAAAAGATATGGAAATTGTACACATTGGCTCTGTAGAGATAGATAAATGCGAGCGATGTGAAGGAATTTGGCTTGATAAAGGTGAACTAGACGAATTAATAAAACAAGAATGTAAACTTATTAATAAGGCAGTGAAAAATGGAGTAGATGATATAAAAACAATACTTGATAAAACATTTGGAAAGATTTTTGACTGATCTAAGAAATATCCACAAATTCTACAGAAAATATAGTGAAAGATTTTAAAAAAAGAAATATGCAAATTAATAATCTCATACGAGGTGTTATTTCATGTCAGAGATAATAATTCAAGGAAATAATGTGCATAAAACATATGATACCGGAAAAGTTAGAGTTCATGCTCTCAGAGGAGTGGATATAAATGTTGAAAAAGGAGAAATGATTTCTGTTATGGGTGCATCAGGTAGTGGAAAAACAACACTTCTAAATTGTTTATCTGGTTTAGATGATCTTACAGGTGGATCAGTTTCAATAGAAGGTCAAGATCTAAATAGTTTATCCGATAACAAAAAGACGGAATATCGTGCGCGCAGAATTGGTTTTGTTTTTCAGGCATATAATCTAATACCTGTTCTTTCAGCATTAGAAAATGTTGAATTGCCTCTTTTGGTATCGGGGGTAAAAGAGAAGGTTGCTAGGAAAAAATCAGAAAATTCACTAGATATGGTAGGATTACTAGATTGGAAAGATCACAAACCCTCAGAGTTGTCTGGTGGACAACAACAGAGAGTTACAATTGCAAGATCATTAGTTAATGAACCCGCAATAGTCTTTGGAGATGAACCTACAGGTAATCTAGATAGGAAAACTTCAAATTCAATTATGGACCTACTTTGTAGACTTAATAAAGAAAATGAACAAACATTTGTATTGGTAAGTCATGATCAAAAAGTAGGAGATAAAACAGAAAGAATTCTTTGGATGGATAGTGGAAAAATTACAAAAGAAACAATACCAAGTGGATAATATGGCAATATTAGACCCCCTAGCTATTCCTGCACTATATGCAACGATTATAATTGCAATAGGTATTTTAATACTTGCAATTACCAAAAAAGTGATTTTTAAAATTGGAATTAGAAATATTTGGAAGCGAAAACCACATGCTATAATTGTCCTTGGCGGCTTAATGATAGGTACTGCAATTTTATCTGCTGCTATGATTACAGGGGATACTCTTTCATATTTATTTGTATTTTTTACCTTAAAAGAATTAGATCAGACAGATGAGATAATAAGTGGAACAAGATCAGATGGGGGAGCTATCTATTTTGATGAAAATTTATATCAAATTGTTGCAAATAATCTCACAAATAATGAAAAAATTGATGGAGTAGTGCCAAGATTAGTTGAAACTGTATCTGTAATAAACTCTGAAAAACAAAGATTAGAACCCCATACTACAATTATAGCTTCTAATGCAACTTATGAGAAAAATTCTGAATTTGGACCACTTAAAAATATCGAAGATGAAAACAGTATTTATACAGATTCTCTAAATTCAAATGAAGTTATAATTAACAAAAGATTAGCTGACGAGCTTGATGCAGAAGTTGGAGAGATATTGTTGATAAAATATACTATTGAAAATATATCGGACCCAACTACAAGAATAAAAAAGAATAAAACTGTAAATATCAAATATATAGTAGAAAACGAAGGTAGAGGTAATTATAGAGGCCAAAAAATTCTTTTTATGTCCCTAGCTCAAGCTCAAAATTATTTTAACAAGACTGGAATGATAAATCAAATATTAATCTCAAATGAAGGAGAT
>CAYQAE010000070.1:0-5866 GCA_964415445.1 uncultured archaeon
ATATACTATACAAATCCCCTAGATGAAGATTCATATTATAAACCTAAAGATGAATAATCTAGCTCAAATATTAGTTTATTTTTAATATCTGGACTTGTAGTATTAATTTTAGCAAGATTAATTGAGCTAAAACAAAAAAATGAATTAGAAAAAACTTTAGCTAACAGAAAAAAGGCATTAATACCTACAGATTTAAGTATGGATCATATAAATAGACATTTATAAAAAGAATTCTTTTTTATTTTTTCTACCTTCCAATTAAATCATATGAAAATAATTCAAACTTCACAAAGATTCTACCCTGCGTGTGGTGGTTTAGAAAATCATGTTTTAGAGATATCTAAACGTATAGCAAAATTTTATTCTAATATAGATGTATACACCTCAGATTATATCTCGGCTGATAAAAAAACTACCAATAAATTTTCAAAATTAAATAAAATAAATATATACAGACACTATGCTCTAAAATATGGATATAATTTTGTGTATTTTATGCCAAAATTACCATATAACCTAAAAAAATCTAATTTTGATATACTCCATGCCCATGGTTATGGTTATTTTCAATGTGATGCCGCATATTTTACAAAATTAACTACCAAAAAACCACTAATTATTACACCACATTATCATCCTCCAGTATCAACATTTAGAAAAATATATGACAAAAATTTAGGCAAAAGAGTTCTAAATAAAGCTAATGCAATAATAACCCTAACAGATCATGAAAAAAAGATTTTACAAAAATTTAATTTATCAAATAAAAAAATTGTTAGAATACCCAATGGTATCAATATAAATAAACTTAAAACTAGTTCAGATTTAGATAAATTAAAACTTAAATTTGGATTAATGAATAAAAAAATTATACTAACTGTTGGAAGATTAGAAAAACGAAAAAGATATGAAATGCTCCTTAAAGTTTTCAAAGATCTAACTTATTACTATGACAAAATTAAATTAATAATAGTTGGACCTAATTTTGGAATGAAAAGAAAATTAAAAAATTTGGCAGCTCGCCTCAATATAATAGACAAAATATTATTCTTAGGATATATCGATACTAAAGATTTACATGGATTATATCAAATAGCAGATGTATTTTTACTTACAAGTTTATATGAAGCATGGTCTATAGTTGCTCTTGAATCTCAATATTATGGAACTATTCCTGTAGTATCTAATTGTGGTGGGATTAAAGAATGTGTATTAGATAAAAAAACAGGTTTTTTAGTTGATAAAAATTCTCAAAATCAATATTTAGATGCAACTAAAAAAGTATTAAGTAATTCAGATGAGATAAAAAAAATGAGAATTAATTCCAAAAAATGGGCAAACATGTTTGGATGGGATGTAATTGTTAAATATATTATAAGACTTTACAAAAGAGTTTTGCGAGGACATAATTTTGAAAATTGTTCATACTACCCCAAACTTCTTACCTAGAATAGGAGGATTAGAATTAGATGTATATAGACAATCCAAAGAATTAGTCAAATTAGGTCACAAAGTTACAATAATAACTCCGAATGCAGAAAGAAGTTTTAGAAAAATTGATGGTATAAAAATAAAAGAATTACCTGTATTTTTTAATATACAAACTGCACCAATATCTTTGGGATTTGAAAAAGCAATATTAAATGAAAAACCAGACATAGTTCATACGCATTCATCACTTCCATATACATGCGATATATCTATTTTAAAATCAAAAAAAAACAACATTCCTACCGTATTAAAATTTCATAATGAAGTATCTGGAAAAAATTTAATTGAAAAAATTGGAGCGACATTATACAACTATACTATGTTTAATAATACCTTAAAATTAGTAGATAGAATAATAATAAATTCTAAATTACAAATTACTAGTTTTCCTCTCTTGAGAAAATATAAAAATAAAATTAAAGTTATACCACCAGGTTTAGATGATAAATTTCTATCTCAAAATTATATAGAGCCAAAAAAAAATCATGTTTTATTTGTAGGAAGTCTAAGAAAAAATCATTGGCATAAAGGAATTAAAATTTTAATTAAATCAATTAAAGATGTTAAAAAAGAAATACCTAATATAAAATTAGACATAATAGGAGAAGGAAATGCAAAAATAGGTTATCAAAAACTATCTAAAAATCTAAGACTACAAAACAATATAGAATTTCATGGAAAAAAAGATACAAATGAACTTATAGAATTTTATAAAACTGCTTCAGTTATCATATTACCTTCAATTAATGCAAGAGAAGGATTTGGAACTGTGCTAGCTGAGGCTTTATCCATATATCGGCCAATAATTACTACAGATGTAGTAGGCTTTGCTCCCAAAATTATTAAAAATAATTTAGGAAAAGTTATTAGACCCAATAATTTAGAAGAATTATCTATATCCATAAAAAGTTTAATTAAAGATCATAATTTATGTAAAAAAATTGGAAAAAATGGATTCAGATATGTAAATAAACATTTAACTTACAAAAAAATTTCTAAAGATATAGAATCATTATATAAAAAAGTTCTAACTAACTATTAAAAATATATTTTAACTTCCATATAATTAAATTAATAAAATAAACGAATATTAAAGAAAATAGTGATTAATAAATGCAAGAACTTGAGTTAAAATTCAACCAAGTATTAAGATCAATTCAAGAGACGGTCAGTGGAGTTGAAGGATGTTTAATCGTAAGTAAAGAAGGTTTTCCTGTATCCTCAACTTTTGCACAAAATAAAGAAGATATTGCAAATGTTGCAAAAATATCTGCTTTTATTATGAACTCAGGAGCAAAAGCATTAAATACTACTGAATCAGGAATCTTAGAGAGATTAGTTATTTCAGGAAAAGAGGGTATGTTAGTTGTAAAGGGTTTAGATAATTTCTTTTTTGTTGCAAAAACAAGTAAGTCAACTAACATTGGAATGATCCTTATGGCAGTCAAAGGTGCTGAAACGAAAATACAAGAATTTTCTAAACCCAAAAAAGGAAAGAAAAAAGATTTAGGTCGTGCTTTGAAAAAAGGACTGTAGAAGAGATTAATGAGCAAAAATTGCTCCAGTTGATCCAAATTTTTTTGTTATAGTATCTAAGGTCATTCGCATTTTTTCTCTTATCTTATCAAGTTTCATCCGATCAAGAAGTTTATCCCATTTAGAACTAATCTCAGTATAGGTTAGAAGGATTAATTCATCCTTTATTAAAGTTATAACCCTTCCAACATCCCCAGAGATTAATGTTTCCATATAATTACCAATTTCAAAATTATTAGAAACTTCTTTTGCTATTTCTGCAATACTAGCTCCGAATGCAGCCCAGGAATCTTTATCTACATCTTGAGGAAGAATACTTGCAACTACTAAACCTTCAGTTGTGGCAAGTGCAACTCCGTATACTTCAGTAGCACTTTTAAATTTTTGAAGTATATCTTCTATTGCTATAATATCTTCCATCTTTAATATCTCCTGAGGTTGATGACTACATCTTCTATAAAAAAGTTTATTATTTACATGGTTATATCATAATTATATTTTAAGAAAAGAAAAAATCAAGGTGTATAAACTAATCGTGCAAAAAGTTTATATACTTGAAATTTAATATATAGTATGAAGTTGTGTTGACCTTGAGTGTGGCAGAAATCAAACAGCTGCTAGAGCGGCTTTGGAGAGTAGATGGGGTTAATTATTGTATATTATTAACTGATTTTGGGGAAAATGTAGGTTATCCTGAAGCTGAAGCTCGAAGATATGACTTATTATCATCACTGTTTGAAGGTGTCTTTACTGCCGAAGAGGAAAACGGAAAACGTGTAGGAATAGGTGAATTAGATATATTAGTGGCGGATCATGTAATGGGAAGAGTTTTTTCCAAAAAGATAAAAGGGGGAATATTAAGCGTAGTTGCAGATAAAAAATCTCAAATGGGAGTCATCATGTATATGATGAATCAAATAGCAAAAATTGTTGATGAAAAAGAACTAGTACAATCTTTAGTTAAAAAACCTTCTCGTGGCGAAGTCCAAGATGCTTTAGGACTTTTGCAACAATTTCAAAGTAAATTAAGGTGAAATTGTGGGATCTGTAACACTTATTTTTTATGGGCCATCTAGGGCTGGTAAAACTACTGTTTTCAAATCGTTGTATGATCATTCACCTATGCAAAAGGCTTCAGATGCCATTATGATGCAAGATAAGGACGGTAGGACTATTTATTTTGATTATGCTCCCTTTTACCTTCAAGATTTAGAAATTAAAGTATATACCGTTGCTGGAGATGAAGCAAGAGCAATTCAGAGAAAAATATTACTTAATAGACCTGTGAACGGATTTTTATTTGTAGTTGACTCCACAAAACCAATTGAGAGCCAAAGATGTCTGCAAGAATTAAAACATTTCTATGGAGAAAAATTAGGAGAAGATATTCCATTAGTTTTTGCTCTAAATAAAAGGGACCTACCTGATGCAAAAACAAAAAGAGAATTAGTAAGTCAGATGCAATTAGAGGATTCTTTTGTTTATGAAACTGTAGCTACTACTGGAGAAAACGTACTAGAATCATTTTATTCTCTACTTAGAGAAGTTCTTTTGAAACAAATGTATAATATGTAGCCTTTTTATCATAAAAGATAAATTAAGCTTTTTTAAAATAAAATACCAATAAGTTAGCCATATTTTTGATAAAATAAATTTATAAAATATCATTTTATGTGTAAAATTAACTAAGTGATCATAATGTTTATGGATAAAGTTGCATATTATGCTGAAAAAAGACCTTACATGATATTATTAGTTGTTTTAGCTATTACTGGAATTTCATTTATAGGAATTACACGAATTGAAACTGAAACATCCATGGAACACTTTGTACCTGAAGGTTATGAATCAATTGAAACTACAATGGAAGTTAGTGAAATGACTGGAGGATTTAACTACGAAAATATATTAATAGAAGGTGCAAATGTAACTACATTGCAAAGAGCTAAAATACTATTACAATTTAAACAAAATATCTCATCTGATCCTTATTTAAGTAAATACATACAAAATGTAGAAACTTATCTAGATTATGTAGGGATATATAACACCACAACTCAAGAACTTCTTCCAGATTCACAAATTGAGCCATCAATTCAAGCTAGTTTAAATAATAGTGATGTTCGTCAAAAAACAGATGGATTAATTACCCAATCTCAAGATATTACTCAATTTAAAATCAGAATCAATGGAAGTAAAATTAATTCAAATCAAGAAGAATTCCTAGATAAATATGAATCAGTTGTATCTACTTTTGAAGATGAATATTTAGACCAAATAAATATAACTATATCTTTAACTGGAGATTATACTCAAGACCAAGATATCAACGAAGTAATGAATACAGATAATATGATATTAATACCTGCAGCTATAGTATTAGTAATAGTAATTTTATTTATAACATTTAGAAGAATAACTGATACAGTTTTGCCATTTTTAGTTATTGCAATCTCAGCAATTTGGACCATGGGATATATGGGTTTTGCTAAAATTCCTTTTACTATGATGATGGTTACAATTATACCTCTTATTTTGGGAATAAGCATAGCATATGCAATTCATATGCTAAATAGGTATTATGAACTTAGAGAAGAAGGATTAAGTGCAGGAAAAGCAGTATATGAAACAACTACAACTACCGGAACTGCTGTATTTCTAACTGCTCTCACTACCATTGTAGGTTTTGCTTCTTTTCTTATATCAGATCTACCACCTATTCAAGATATGGGCACTTTATGTATGTTGGGTGTTCTATTTAGCTTTCTTTTAGTTGTTACTCTACTTCCTGCTCTAATTGGAATACGAGATCATCACAAAGAATACAAAAGAAAAAATA
>CAYQAE010000070.1:5876-10151 GCA_964415445.1 uncultured archaeon
TTTGTAGATAAAGGTTTGTCAAAAGTAGCAACTACATCTTATAATAAACGTAAAATAATATATGCCATAGCCGGCATTATAACAGTTTCAGCAGGTATTTTTGCTACCCAGCTATCCACTGCAATGGATTTTGAGAACTTCTTGCCTAAAGATATTGAATCAGTAGAAACTAGCCAAAGAATAGATGAATACTTTGGAGGACAAGAAATTGATTTTATATTAGTTGAAGATAACGTAACTTCTCCTGAAACAATTCAAAGAATTTATCAACTTGAGCAAGCAATAAAAAATGATTCAGATCATGACGGACTAATTGATAGTACTTTTGGACTTCCAGATCTATTTTTAATTACACAAGGTAGCCTACCTAACTCAGAAGCAGAAGTTAATTATTTACTAGATCAAATAGAGACCAACGACAGTTATATACAATATAGAGACCAAGTGTCATCTATCATAAATGAAAATAGGACTAAAACATTAATTTTAATAACTAGTCAAGCTTCAAGTGATAAAGATCTCAAAAAAATAGCAAAGGTAATGAGAGAGAATAGAGATGAAATTACAGAAAATGCAACAGGCGAATACAAAGTTGGTGGAAGTGCCCCAATAGTTACAGATATTATGGCAAATATTGTCTCCACCCAACTAAAGACTACAGCTGCAGCATTAATTTTATGTGCTATTATGCTAATGATTATATTTAGATCACCTATAGTAGGTCTTTTGGCTCTACTTCCTGTATCACTTACCATTCTTTGGGAGTGGGGTACATTGTATGCATTAGGACTTTCTTTGGATGTAATAATTGTAATGATATCTTCATTAGTTGTAGGTATGGGAATTGATTTCTCAATTCATGTAACACATAGGTATATGCATGAGTGGAAGACAAACAAAAAAGATCCTGAAAAATCACTGAAGATAGCTGTCAGAAATGTAGGGAGAGCGCTGCTAGCTGGTGCGATTACAACTGGAGGAGTTTTCTTAGTTATTGCATTATCGAGAATGCGGATAATGCAAAATTTTGGGATTATAACTGCAATAGTTATATTTTATGCAATGTTTGCAGCACTATTGATACTTCCACCCCTATTAGTAGGCTATGCTAAAATGCAAGAAAAGAAAAAATCAAAACAAAAAAATACACAAACTCAGGAAAACTAAATATTTTCCTATTTTTTTAATATCTCTTTATATATATCATAATTATGATCTGATACGTTTTTTATACTAAATTTAGATAAAGCACGTTTGTATCCACGTTCTGCTAAATCTTTAGCATAATTTTTATTACTCAATACTCTAAGATAAGCTTGTGCTAATTTTTTTGGATTTTTAGTAGGAACTATGATTCCACCATCATCTCCAACTACTTCAGGTAGCCCTCCTGCTTTAGTACAAACTACTGGTCTCTTTAGTGCCATACCTTCTAAAATTCCCAAACCAAATCCCTCATCAAGTGAAGTTAAGGTTATAATATCAGAAGATACATAAAGTCGCTTGATATTTTTACTAGATAATTGATTATAAGCAAAGAGTATTTTTTCTTCTAAATTTAACTTTTCAACTAAACTATCTAACTCTTTTTTGTATGCTGAGGCTTCTTTATTTACTAAAGAACCGTCTCCTGTAATTATACCATAAGTAGGTATTTTTTCATTAACTATACTAATAGCTTCAATAAATGTCTCTATCGACTTTCTACGTATTATTCTACTTGGAACAGTTATTAATTTTGCATCAGATGGGATATTCAATTCTTCTCTGATATTTGAGGGATCTATGTTTGGATCAAATACAGAAGTATCAACTCCATTATATACTAAACCAATTTTATCCTCTTCAATTCCTAATCGCATCAACCACTTTTTTCTCTGGTTACTTATTGTAATTATTTTATCCCAGGGTAGATCAGTTATAGTATGAAGACATAAATTATTATTATAAATATCATGAACAGTCAAAACATAAGGTATCTTTTTATCTCTCATAGAAAGAATTATCCCAAAAATATGTGGAGGAAATAGAGTAAGATGTGAGTTTTGAAAATGAAGCAAATCAATATTTTCCTCTAAAATAAACTTTTCAATTAAATCTTTAGTCTCTAAAGCTAGCTCATATGGTTTCTTTTCTTTGAGATAATTTGAATATAAATTTAATAAATCTACTCTGTGAATCTCTAATCCCTTATAAACTTCTTTAGATGGTGTATCTTTTACAGATCCAGTTAATAAAATAACATCTACATCTCTTTTAGCAAGATTAGTATAAACAGATTCAATGTAAGTCTCTACTCCACCTACCATAGGATAGAATGCCCAATGAAATACTCCTATCCGCATAAATTTCACCTAAACCTTTTTTCTATATTTTTATTTTTAGATGACATTAAAAGCTATTCTATCTCTAAATTAATATCATTATTCAATAAGAATTAAATATTAGAACCTTTATATATAATAGTAAGGTGAAAAATCTATGGGTGATGGTAATATTTGTGAGATCTGTAGAAGACCAGCGCATGTATTGAAAAAATGTATGTATTGTCATAAATCAGTTTGCCCTAATTGTTTTAATCCTCCTGCTGCCTGCATTAGGTGTCATCCTAAAAAAGGAAAATCCAATAAAAATGGAGATCTAAAACCAAAACCTAAACCCAAGTATTTACTTTAAAGAGAGCCTAAAAAATCCCTTTTTATTTAACATAATAAAAAGAAATATTTGTTTGCAGATAGCTTGAGTTAATTCGAAATGTTTATATATTACGAATTTTTATTTATAACAAGGGATGGAGGGTAATTAAAAATTGAAAAAAACCACAATAATACTTCTTGTTTTTCTCATTAGTATGTGCCAATCTAGAAGCTATGAACCTATTTATAATTATGACGTATACCCTATATCAGTAACTGCATGTGAAGAAAAAGAACAAGAGATTTATAATTACATGGACTTATATGGTATTAATACTTATGTAATAGATGCCTCAACTGCTACTTTGTGGCCTGATGAGAATATCACATCATTAGATGCTCTATATAGTCGATTAGATTGGGCCCAAGAACATGACAAAAAAGTAATTATGGCACTAACTGTAGGTTGGTTTCCTCCTGATTGGTGGTGGGACCAAAATCCAAATGGTTATGCTATCTCAAGTACTAACCAATCATTTAGACCAGGCATTACTTACAGTTATCCAAAAAGACCATCTTATGCATATGACCCATTTTATAGTGAATTTATCAAACCTTTTTTAGAAGAAAAAGTTAATGTTACAGATCTTGAAGAGAAATATGGAGATGTAATAATAAATTGGTATTTAGATAATGAACCACATATGAATATGCCACCAGGCACTTCTGATATTGAAGATTTTGGTGCTATGAATTATACTGATTCTGTATTAAATGAAGGATTTCGCGAATATCTCCAAAGTGATTCTAAATATGATAGTATTTCAGATTTAAATGGCGCATGGGGCACTTCTTATTCAAGTTTTAGTGAAATAGAAGGACCATATGTTCCTCCAGGGATTGATTTTAATGCAACTGATAACCAAACATTGGTTGATTGGTATGAATTTAGAACACAAAGTGGTATGATAGATTGGTATGATTATCATCCAAATATGACTACAAAATTTAGAATATGGCTCAAAGATAAATATGATGACAATATCACTAATTTAAATAATAATTGGAGCACATCCTATACTAATTTTGACATAGATCCACCTAGACTTCATCAATTCGAACTATCAAATATTTCAAATGATAGCAGAAGATGTTTAATCTTAGATTGGATTGAATTTAGAAAAGAAATTATTTCTAATTTTTTAGATCTTCTAAGAGATGAAATGCAAAACTTAACTACAATCCCTTCTGGTCTAAAATATATATATAGCGGAGTTGGCTGGATAAATGGATATACTGCAACAGATTTTGAATCGATGGTCAAGGCTGCAGATTTGCCTGAACCAGATATTTATGGTGATGCTGCCTTAGTTGGGATAATGTTAGATATGGTAAGATCCTGGTCTGAAAATAAACCTATGTGGGTTGGAGAACTTAATGATTGGACCGCAGATGCAGATGATCTAGCATCTATTAGTTGGGCTTCCCTCGCTCATGGGGCGAAAGGAATTACCTATTATGCTTGGCAGCCATGGGCTGGAGAATATCATCCTGAATTATCTCTAACTGAAAATGGAAAACCTACAGAAAAGACCGATCAAGTTGCATATTTTTCACACAACGTTCATAGACTAGCCCC
>CAYQAE010000071.1:0-10101 GCA_964415445.1 uncultured archaeon
ATATAATATCTTCTTCCTTTTTTGTTAACTAAAACAAAAGTTGAACCTTCTCTAATTTTCATAAAAACCTATTAATGAGAAATTATCAAAAGTGTTTTCAACTTAACACTTAGATAGATAGATAAACCTAAATTATTATATAAGTAAGGGTAGTATATGAGTACGTAGATACCCTTATTGTTAATAAAAAATGAATAAAAGAAAATAATGATGTGATATAAATGGCTGAAGAAAGTGGACAACATGATATGCCTGGTGCTGATTATACCTCACGAGTTAGAAGTGGTATAGAAGGGCTAGATGATCTAATAGAAGGAGGATTTCCTCAAGGATGTTCAATACTTATGAGTGGAGAATGTGGAACAGGAAAAACTACATTCTGTAGTCAATATTTATATTATGGTGCAAAAGAATATGGAGATACAGGGATGTATATTTCATTTAATGAAAGACCACATGAACTCAGGCAAGAGATGGCAAGATATGGTATGGATTTTAGACCGCTAGAACGAGCTAAAAAATTAATTTTAGTTGATGGTGCTTCTCCTCGTGCACGAATTGAGACTGGAGAAAAATTTGTATTAATCCCAAAAACAGATAATGTTGTAGATGTTATTAAAAAAGCTGTAGATTATGGAAAAAAATTAGGTGTTAAACGTCTAGTTTTAGATTCTCTAGCTGATATTGGTATGCGCTTACCTCAAGATGAGATTCGAGATCAGATGTTTAGATTATTTACAATTCTTACAGCTTCAGGTAGTACTAATCTAGTAACAGTAGAAAAACCAACAGGTACAAACAAATTATCACCATATGGTATCGAAGAATTTCTAGCTCATGGTATCTTAGTTTTGGGCTACAGAAGACAAGGACCAGTTTTGATGAGAACAATTGAGATTAGAAAAATGCGAGGTACAAACCATGATACAGGTTTGTTTGCATTTGATTTTTCAGTAGAAGGAATTAAGATGTATCCTATGCCTACAGAAATGGCTCCTTTTTAGGATATATTATATTATTTTTTATTTTTTTTAAAAAAACTAAAGGAGTGAAAAGATATGCCACCAAAAATTGATGAAAGTAAATGTGATGGATGCGGAAGTTGTGTAGATGGATGTCCAAGTGAAGTATTAGAGCTTAAAGACGATAAAGCAATAGTTGCAAATCCAGATGATTGCACAGAATGTGAACTTTGTGTAGATGAATGTCCAAATAATGCAATTTCAATGTAAAAATTCTTATATTTTTTATTTTTATATAAATTAATAATGCGATTTTTAAGTCTACTCTTTGCAATATTAACTTGGACAATATGTTTTTTCTATATAGACCAATCTATAGAATATTCAGATCTAGAAGATAATGAAGAATATGATAGTTTTCAAGGGAAAAACAGAGTTTTTTTCCTATGGGCAAGCGGAGAATACAAATACACAGAAATAGATCATTCAGATAAATGGAATACATCCTTAGAAAGTTATCTTAAAAATAATGGTGCTAATATAAATACAATATTTTATCCTATTTTTATTATATCCCTAGCTGCGTTATGTGGTTTTTTCTTAAAAGATCCCATAGAAGGGATATTATTTGGTCTCATTTTTGGCTTATTTTTTATAGTAACAGGTTATATTGGCCTAGGCGGGGCTGATGAAGCCACACCCCTAGCTGAAGATACTCTAATTTATGGAGTAGGATTTCCAACATTAGTAGGACTTTTATTTAACAAATTCTTTGCAATTTTATTTAAAAGCAAAGCTAAACCTATCTGATTTGTGGTCCTCTCATACATTGAATACATATCCCACTTTTAGGATCAGAACACCTAGAACAGACTATTCTTCCGCATAAAGAGCAGGTGATTAAATTATAAGATGGTCTATTGCAGATCTGACATAATTTTGCAATTTCCAATTTAATGCCAACCTAATTTTTTCTTTTTGGTTTTTTTTGCAGAATTTTCTTTTTTTTTTTCAAAATTTTTAGATTCTTTAGAAGTTTTTTCGTCTTTAATTCGTGGTTTTGGTATAACAGGCGCCCATCCAAAAGGATAATTTACTCTTGATGAGGTAGATGATGACCTTGGTTTTAATTTAATCGTTCCACTTTTTTTTGGAGGCTTGGACTTATCTTGCTGAATTTTTTTCTCCGAAATTTTAGAAACAGACGAATTTAATTTGCTAGAAGTTATTTTTTTTGGTTTAGAAATAGTATTTTGTTCTATTTTAGGTTTAACTCCTTTTTTATCAGTTTCTTTTAACATTTTATCTAATTTAGATGATTCTAAAGATTTTTCCTCCTCTTTTTTCATACCCAAAGAACCTAAAGATCTAGGTTCAGGAGAAGACATTGGAATTGAAGCCAAAACTTTTGCCTCTGGAGTAACTAAATCTTCAGGTGGAATGATAGGATAACTTTTCAAAGTCAGATATAATGTTTTTAGCTCACTACCTCGATGTCCAAATGTTTTTTCTAAATATTTATGATTTACTAAATAATCAACAGCTCTTTTAACTCTAATCCAATTAATTCTCTTTCCAAACTTTTCTCTAAGTTTTTTTTCAAGCTCTTCTATACTTTTTGGATCATCTTCTACAATATTAGTTATAAAATGATAAAGATGCCTTTCTAAAAAAATCCAGGTTTTAACACTTTTTTCTAATTCTTCCAATTCTCCTACTCGAATTAATTCTTTAAGTTTATCAGCCACTTTCTCAAGATCTTTAGGAGCTTCTCGCAAAAATAACACCAATAAATTATCAAATTTAATTAATTATATAATAGATATTAAGCTATTAATATTTTAGATGTTGTGTCAATTAAAAATACTATTCACCAATAATTTGACAGATTAATTTTCTTGATCGATTTCTTGTATCTAATTCCAAAAAAATAATTTGTTGCCATGTACCTAAAGTTAGTTTCCCATCTACAAAAGGAACAACTATACTCGGTCCTAAAAAAGTAGCTCTTACGTGACTTCGACCATTATCATCCCCCCATGTTTTGTGATGATGATAATCTTTATCCTTAGGGGCAAATACCTCTAATGCTTCAGGAATATCTTTTATTAGTCCTGGTTCGTATTCTACAGTTGATACTGCACCTGTAGCACCCGGCACAAATACCGTAACTGTTCCGTTTCTTAATTCTGACTTTTCTACAACTTCATTGACTTGTGATGTTATATCAATAATATGAACATCTCCTTTGGTATTAAAACTTATTGAATCTGTCACAACTACCATATCAAACACCTCTCTAATTTAAATTTTATAATTGAAATAAAAAGAATTATTTTACCTCTCTATTTTAAAATTTTATAAAAAACCTAAAAAAAGAGATATAGATGTCAATTAAAATAGGTGTTCTAGGAATTCAAGGAGCAATTGAAGAGCATATATCTATTTTAGATAAAACATTTTCTAAATTAGAAATAGATGGAAAAACTATTTCTATAAGAAATTCAAACCAATTAGATAATATCGATGGTCTTATAATTCCAGGTGGAGAAAGTACAACTATCTCAAAGTTTATTAAAAAAATGAATATCTCTAACAAAATAAAAAAACTATCCGAAAAAGACATTCCTCTATTTGGAACCTGTGCAGGTTTGGTACTCTTTGCAAAAGAAATAAATAAAGAAAATAAAAATTTTGACTTAGATTTACTTAAATTAATGGATATAAAAGTAAAAAGAAATGCTTTTGGAAGCCAGCGCCAATCATTTGAAGTAGGTTTATGGGTAAGTTTTCTAAATTCTACTTATCATGCTATTTTTATTCGAGCTCCTGTTATTGAAAAAATATGGGGCAAAGCAAAAATTGTTGCTAAATTTAGAGAAAATATTGTTGCAGCAGAGCAAAATAATTTATTAGTAACTTCATTTCATCCAGAACTGACAGAAGATACAAGAATTCATGAATATTTTCTCAAATCAATTTATTAGATTAACTCAAAAATATTAATATATATAAGATATTATCTAACTTTAATGTGATATAAAGTTGAAAGAATTATTTTTAGCTTATGGTACTTTATCTCATCTGCCACAAAATCTTAATTATCCAAAAATATTAACAGGCACAAATACTTCGTCTAAACGACGTAAGAACTTAAGAGAAGTTTCAAAAAAATTTTTGGTTGATGTAGGAGTTGATCTGAGGGGAGAAAAAACTTCAAAACAAATTGCACAAATTCAAGTATCTTCTAAAGTAGATGTCGCCTCAAGTCCAGATGTATTTGGAAATACTCAACTTACAGTTGATAGAGCAATTGAATGGAGTGATGAATTGGACAATTTAGGCTATAGAAAAAAAAGAATATTTGTGCTTCAATCTGATGATAGATCCGCTGATATGTTTTTGAAATGTCTAGATCTACATACACAAAATAATGAAATAGATTATGTAGGTATTGGTGGATTGATTAGAGAAAACGATGGTAGAAAAAGATCTTTGAAAAAAAACATGGAACTTTTATCTGAGTTGGTGCCTCAAATTAATAAAAAAATACATATATTTGGAGCTGGCTTAGGTATTACCTCAAAAGGAACTTTAGAAGATTTAAATTGGTATAGTCTAGATAGTGCCACTTCAATATTTGCAGCCAGAGAGCATAAATTATTTGATATGGATTTAAGAAGACAATTTCTCCCTATAGAGATACCAAGGGGCAAACATAGTGGAATATTTGTTAAAATGTTAGCTATTGCCAATCACAACATAGCTAATATTATTTTAAATAAAAAAAATAAAAAATACGTCAAAAAAGAAAAAGAGAGAGTCATAGAACAAATTCAAAATTATAAAAATATGATAATGTAGGTTAAAATGCCCATAAAAAAAATCAATATAAAAAAAGAAGAAGAAATTATACCTTTTTCTCGCGGCATACTTGCTAAATCCTTAATGTCTACAGGTATTAATTATATTAAAGCCTATGAAATTAGTGAAGAAATAAAAAATGATTTATATAAAAACAAACAATACTTAATAACTTCTGAAGAGCTTAGAGCTATTATATATAGTTTATTAGAACATAAATATGACAGAAGTATTGCAGAAAAATTTTATACTTGGGAGATGTTTCAAAAAAAGAATATACCCCTAGTACTACTTTTAGGTGGATCTCCAGGAGTAAACAAAACGAAAGTTGCTCTAAATATAGCAAATAGATTGAATATTTTAAATACGATCTCCACCGATACTATCAGATCTATTATGCGAAAAGTAATTTCAGAAGATCTCCTACCTGAACTTCATGCTCGATCTTATTTTGCATGGGAAACTTTGATGAATTTACCAAAAGATAAAAAAGAAAAAATAATTGCAGGATTTAAGGAACACGTAAGACATGTATCAATCGGAGTAGGAGGTGCAATTGAAAGATCATTTGAAATAAAAACATGTAGTATTTTTTATGGAGTACATCTGACTCCAAACATTAAAAAAAATTTAAAGAGCAATGTATTTCATGCTATTTTTTATATAAAAGATAAACAAACTCACAAAAAAATTTTCTTTAACCGATTCAAAGAGCTAAAACCAGAATATGAAAAATTTGAACAAAGTAGAACAATCCACAATTATATTCTCAATAGGGCAAGAATAA
Source organism: uncultured archaeon (assembly GCA_964415445.1). Lineage (GTDB taxonomy): Archaea > CAYQAE01 > CAYQAE01 > CAYQAE01 > CAYQAE01 > CAYQAE01. The sequence goes on from CAYQAE010000071.1 coordinate 5,614, forward strand.
ATAAAATAAATGTATATGAAAACTCAAACCCTAATAAAACTTCTACAAATATAATTGAAGATATTTTAGAATTTTCAAAAAAACATATATAATATATTTAAAGATTTAATAGTTCAAATTTAAAAAATAATTACTATCTACTCCTTTTTTGTATTTTGCACCTAAAAAAATTTACTATCGCAAGATTTATAAGTATACAAAATTTGTACAACTTTAAAAATTAAGGTTTGTGGTTTAATGAAAAAAGTTTATCTAAATGTTGGACTTCCTGAAAATCTCGCAGAAGAATTAAAAAATGCAGTTGAAGACGGTATAGCTTCAACAAAAACAGAATTAATAAGGAAAGCTATATCACAAGAAATAAAAAATATCAATAAGATTTCAGTAGGCGGAGGAACTCTCAAACAAGATAATTATGGTAGAATATATGGATATGAAAAAAGGATATTCTTATTTTCACTAGAGCATTTTGGTTTTTTTAAAAAATCTTTAATTGATAAATTTGGAATGCAAAAAGCTGAAGAAATTATAACAAACGCAGCATATGATTCTGGAAAAGAAGCTGCTATAAAAAGATCAAGAAGAATAAACCGAAAGTCATTAGATGATATTATAAAAGATGCTGAAACGTTCAAACATATCGGTTGGGGGAAGATGGAGGTAAAAAAAGACTCAAATAAAATAACATCATACATTAACCATTCTTGGGAAGCTGAATCATATGTTGATATTTTTAAACAAAAATCATCTAATCCAATTTGTTGGTGGATTAAGGGATATCAAAAAGGTATACTTGAAGGTTATCTTAACAAAGAAATACCAATAGAAGAAAAAAAATGTTTTGCAATGGGCGGCTCTCGTTGTGAGATAATAGCTACAATATAGATGGTGATTTAGATGAAAAAAGTATATTTAAATGTTGGACTTTCAGAAAATGATGCTCAAGACTTAAAATCGATGGTTAAAAATGATGTAGCTTCTTCAAAAACTGAATTTATTCGCACTGCTTTAAGAAATTATTTAAATAATCTAAAACAAGTTGAGATTGGAAGAGGCGCGCTTGAACATGACAAAGAAGGAAGAATAACTGGATATAACAAACGCTATTTTGTTATTTCACTTGAAAGTTATGGATATATTCTAAAGAATTTGAAAAAAAACATGAGTGATAAAGAAGTAAAAGATTTTTTGTTTAATGCGGGAATACCTGCAGGGTTTGATGCTGCAACAAAAAGACAGAGAGAGACCGGAACTACTAGAACTGAAGCCATGAAAAAACATGCAGAGATGGCAAAAAATCTCGGTTGGGGAGAAATCGAGCTTAAAATAGACAAAAATAATAGGAAAGTAATTGTAATATCTAAAAATCCATGGGAAGCTGAATCATATCTTGAAATTTTCAAAGAAAAATCAAAAAAACCTGTATGCTTTTGGTTTAGTGGATATCTAAAAGGAGCATTGGATGTAGATTTAGGAGTAGAATCAAAAGTTAAAGAAACTAAATGCGTAGCTATGGGAGATCCTCATTGTGAATACGAACTAAATTATTAATTTTATACTAAAATTAGACCAAAGAACATAAGAATAGGAAAACTAATTAAAGTCAGAGTAAATATAGTGGATGTAGCAAATTCTTCATCTAGATTATATCTTTTTGTTAAAATAAAATTAAATATAGCAGGCGGCATTAAAGACTCAAAAAAGATTACTTTCGTCGATAATGTCTCTAGGTTTAAAATAAAAATTACAAAAACAGTAATTATTATCAATATTACAAACTTATAAATTAAAGTTAGGAAAAATGCAAATTTATGAACTATTTTAAGACTTAAACTCATACCAAACATCACTAAAGCTACAGGAGATGTAAGATGTCCTATATAATAAAATATAGATTCTAAAAAACTAATTTCAAGCTGAAAATCAAAAATTAACAATATCAATCCCAAAATTGTAGCTAAAAAAGGGGGGAATGAAATAATTTCTCGAAATACTTCTTTAAAGTTCATATCTGACCCTGAATAATAAGTACATGCAACTGTTCCAAAAATAATATGCCATGCAAAATGAGACATAGAATAAACTACTAGAGGCAGGAGCCCATCATCACCAAAGAAAGCTAAAATAATAGGTAGGCCAAAAAACAATGTATTAGAATAAGTTGAAGAAATTACAAATACACCTGAAATTTTTTTATCAGATATAAAACTTGCAGATATAAAACTAATAAAAAGCATAATAGTTGTTATTAAAAAAGAAGATATAACAATATTTGACATCTCAGAGAGTTCACTGCGATCAGCACTCCAGACAAAAGTATATAATATTAAAATTGGACTTGTAAAATAGATTAAAATATGGTTTAGATTATCTGACACACTTTTTGAATAAAATCTACTCATCTGAAATAACTTACCTATCCCCAAAAAAGATAGAAGAAAAATTACAGTCTCAATTATATTCATATCTTATCAGATTCCAAATGCTTCTTTTTTCAAAATTGGAGCTAGATCAACTTGACTATAATTAGATTCCACAGAATTTGTCACAATTATCTCATCTGCCCCAGCATCCACAATTTTTGAATCAGCACCACCTACAAATAACCCATGAATTGCAGAGACAAATATTCTATTAGGATTAGCTTTTTTGATCATCTCAACTGCATTGACAATAGTTCCACCTGTGCTTATTATATCATCAACTATTATTATGTCTCTACCTTTTGTATTTATATCTTTCTCTTCTGTCACTACGTTCTCCCCATCAATACGTTTTTTCTTAAGATAATCAGATTCACAATTAATTTTGCTAGCTAAAGCCTCTGCTAAATCTTTTGAGCCAAAATCTGGAGCCAAAACTAGTGGATCCCTAAGTTCAAAATTATTAGAATAATAATTTCCAATCTCACTAAATCCAGATAAATCATATGCTTCCATCCCAAATAGTTTATTAAGAGGAATAGTTCGATTTACATGTGAATCAAAACAAAAAACTTTAGATACACCTAATGATTTTATCACATTAGCAATAATCTCAGATGATATCGCCTCACCTTCTTTGAATCTTTTATCTTGACGTGAATATGCCAAATAAGGAATAATACCAATTACCTCTTTCGCTTCTAATTCATCTAAAGTCTTAGATGCAAATAAAAATTCCAAAAGTAGTTCATTTGGATTAAATTTAGGTGATTGCATAGTTTGGATTATAAAAACTCTTTTTTCTTTGACCTCTGTAGGTATTCTAACATAAACTTCATTATCCGGAAATATTTTAGAATCTAAATTATAAAATTCAGAATTAGTTAATTTTGAGACACTCCCACCTAATTTCTCAGAAGCAGATCCAGCTAAAACAATATTTTCAGACATCTAAATCACTAAATTATCCTAAAATTACTGATTTTAAAAAATTAATTACGTCTCTTCCACTAAAATGTGACTTTGAATCAGTATATATTAACTCAATTGGAACTTCTTTAATTCTCAATTTATTTCTAATTGCAAAAAGAAGCATTTCACTCTCTATTTCATATCTGTTGCTTTTAAATTTCTTATGTTGTAAATAAGTAGAAAATGTTGCTCTAAATCCACATTGGGTATCAAAAATTTTAACTCCTGTTCTCATACGAAGTAACACAGAAGTTATAGTATTGCTAAAAATTCTAATTATAGGCATATCAGAGATGCCACCAAAAACACGTGATCCAATTACAAAATCTGCTTGATTATCTACAAGTGGTCTAACTAAATTTGGAATATCCTCGGGCCTGTGTTGTCCATCTGCATCTAAAAAAACTACAATATCAGTTTTTATATGACTTAGGCCATTTTTTATAGAAGCACCTTTGCCTCTGTTTTTATTATGTGAAAAAACTAATGCACCACATTTTTTTGAAATCTCACGTGTTCTATCATAACTTCCATCATCAACAACTATAATTTGATCTACAAAATTAGGAACACGCCTAATTATATGCTCTATTTTTTTTTCTTCATTATATGCTGGAATTAAAACCCCAATTGATTTATTATCTAACATATTAATTTATCAAAAAAATAACCTATTTTTAAATTCTTAATTATTCAAAAATATTCTAAAAGATTCGCCTCTCAAGATAAAAAAAAGGAGATATATATGTCAGAAGAATCAAAGAAATGTTATATATGTTCAAAAAAAACCACTAAAAATTGTAATCTCTGCAATAAATCTATATGTTATGATCATAGAATTTTATGTAAAAATTGCAATAAATATTATTGTTCAAATTGTATGGAAGATAATAAATGCCCAAAATGTAAGCCAACATTAATATTTGCAAACAATTTAAAAAAAGGACTAATTAGTTTTTGGCCAGCGATTATTGCAATCTTTCTATATATTATAGGTTATATAATGTCCAATACTACGTTTTCAATATTTGCAATACTAATAATAGTAGTGGTTTATCCATTTACTTTAATGTTTGAGCGTCTCAAAAAAATG
>CAYQAE010000072.1:0-10082 GCA_964415445.1 uncultured archaeon
TTCTGGATCAAAATTTGATTCATTCTTTGATTTATGAAATCCTTTATCAATAATTTTCTTTCTTAAATCTTCGTTTTGTGAAATCATTTCTATATTTGATTCTTTTATAAGAAAAGAATTCCATTTATTTATATCTTTATAATTTCCACGGGCTTCTGGTTTTTGGAATAAATAATATTTATTATCACCGGTCTTTATCCCTTGTTTTGCTTTTGCAATATTTCCTAATTTTATTAATTTAATAGTAGCCCCATTTAATTGACTCTTAAAGATATTTAAACCGTTTACATTTATTGTTTCGGTAGTCGTATCGTTCATTAAAGAAAAAAGTTTTGGACTTGCTACAAAAATAGGTATATTAGAATTTAAAGAAATTAGATTTTGGTTATATTGGTATACTGCAAATTTAGGTGTTGATTGGTCAACATATTTTTCTAAATGATAAATTTTTTCTCTAAAATCTGCTTTATCTTTCCTAGTAGATATATTAGTTAAATCTGCAACAATAATGTTTTGGTTCTTACATTTTTCTTTTTTTAATGTAAATATACATGGATTAACAGTTGCTTCAAAAGCATCCGAATGAACTTTAATTACTTTTTTTATGTTCATTTTTAATACTTGTTTTCTTAATTTTTTGTGTGTTTTAATCGTAAGCCAAGTATCAGATACAATGTAACTAAGAAAACCATTATTCCTTAGCAAATTGTATATACTAAAAGAAATGAAAATACCGTAACTATCTTTGTTGTCTAGATTATATAATTTTTTAACGTAATTTTTTTCTTTAATTCCATAAGGAGGATTAGCAATAACAACATCGAAGCCGGGATTATCTCTTTGAAATACTTCTGCAAAGTATAACTTCCATAAAAAGAATGGTTTAGTTTTATTTTTTTTATATTTTTTAAGTTTTTGCATTGCTTCTATGTTATTTTGCTCTTCCAGAGTTACCTCAATTAAATCCCATTCAATCTTATCAATTTGATCTCTTAATTCTCTTTTTTTCGCTCTGTTTTGCTCGTTAAAAAATTTTTTTTGTAATTTTTTTAATTCAAAAAGCTTTATCTTTGATTTATTAATCTTATTTTCCATAATTTCAGGTAAAGTAATTTGTCGAGCACCTTCTTTGGAAATAGATAATAACTCATCTCTTTTTTTCTTTAGAGATTTAATTTTTCTACGGACCTTTTTTAAGGTTGTTTTCTTAGACCTTCCTGTTGCAATTTTACCTTTTTCCACGTAAAGACTTTCAAGCTTATTATTTATGTTTTCAATTTCTGGTGAATCTTTTTCCTCTATTTGATCTAATAACCTTTCATCAAAAAGCTTTACACCTTCAAATTCGTCTAATAAAGAATTTCCACACATTATTTTATGTTCTAGATTTGGTAATGGCTTAATATTTTCCATCTCTATTTCATCAACTACTAAAGAAAGCCAAAATCTTAATTTTGAAATATCGACAGCAGAACTTTTAATATCAACGCCATACAAACAATTTTCAATTATTTCTCTTTTTATATCATAAATATTTTGTTCTTTGTTAGAAAATATAGCTAATAATGATCTTACTTTTACAATTTCATTTAACATCCCAATTAAAAATGCTCCAGATCCACAAGCAGGATCAGCAATTTTTATTTTTTTAAGTAACTTATCGATTTCTTCATAGTTTTTTTCAATATCTTCAGGTATAAGAACATTTTCATCAATATTGTGCCTTCCATACTTTTTCTTTTGTTCTTGGGCTTTTATTGATTGATCGATAGCAACATCTCCCATTTTAATAAGCTTTTCAATATCTTTAAGTGAAATAGATGTTTTTGCCTTAAGATAATTTATCAAGGATTGTTGACACATATAATGCACTATTTCTCTAGGGGTATAATAAATTCCGTGTTTTTTATTAAAGCTTTTTTCAATACTTTCTTTTTTAGCTTTAATTGCTTTTTTCCAATCATCAAAATTTTCAGACGTTATTCCACCTAATTTTTCGAAAATCTTTCCAAGCATTTCAGGATCAATAGCAACTTCTTTTTCTAAAGGCTCGTCTTCTTTAACAGTAAAGTTAAATCTATCAAATGTTGATAAAATTTTATCAAAAACAGAATTATCTATTGTTATTTTTGTTTTGGCCCACCTATAATCATTGATAGGTTCAAATAACCCTCCATTAAGAAAAGGAATCTTACAATTAAATAATGTATTAAAATAGTCATCTCCAATTTTATCTGTACATAAAGCATCATAAAATAAAGGTTCCAATATATCATTGAAAAAATTCTTATATTGCACTAAAGGTTCTATAGCCTTTTTTTTGTCTCCAAATAATTTCCTCATAAAATTTTTTGGCCCTTCTCCCCATTTTCCATTAACATCCACACCAAGCCATCCTTTTTTTTGTAAGAAATAAATAAAAACAATTTGACCAAGTAATTTTTTAGCAAAATCAACTGTTGAAATATTCTTTTCTTTAAATTCATTTTCTACATTTTTATCTTCTTTAATAACATCTTCAAGAGAATCTTTTAATTTTAAAAATAAAACTTTATATTTTTGGAAAAACTCCTTAGTTACATTATCAATGCTAAATGCCTGTTCAATTTCTGAAAAGGAGGGATTAATTTTTTCTTCTATTATTAATTTTAAAAATAAACTTTTACAAGTATGATTTGGTTCATTAACACCAACTAAAAATGAATATCTTTTTGCAGGTGTAAGCTCTTTTACAGGCTTAACCTTGCCAGATTCATCTTTTACTAAATTATATTCCATCTTTACAAAAGAAAAACGCCAATCCTCAGGATCGTCTCCATAAAAAGCAACTAATGCAACATCTTTCCCTGTTTTTCCTAGCCAATTTGCAACAAAATTTCTTTGCATAGTTCTGGCTCTATCTAATGAACTTGTTTTCTTTAATTTAATAGCTAGAATTTCTAATTCTTTTTTTGAATGATAATATTCTCCAATTTTTTTAAAAGATTCTATATAATCCATATACTCATTTGCAATATACTTTGTGCAATCCCTTTGAATAACTTTGAATTCATTAAGCAATTCCTTTGAAAATTTCACAAATTTTTCTAATTTAAATTTTTGACCAAATGTATCATCTAATAATTTAATTGCGATTTCTTTATCCATATTTATTTCCCTACTAAATATTCTGACAATATTACCTCTTTAGGCCCTGAAATATCTGCTGCACTTTTTGTAAAAGTTTCTAAAAATAAAGCAGAAGAAATATTTGCTCGTATTGTTGCTAATATCCTAAGAGGATTGTCTTCATTTTCAATTTTATTTGATATTTTTTTAATTGTCGATTTTGCAATTCCACCCTCTTTTAATAATCTTAATACCTCACCAAGATAATCTTCATCATCATCTGTAAATTCTGGAGTTTTATTAATAGCTTTAATAATTTTAATCAAATTAGATTCGTGACTTTTACCTCTAGAAATTTTTAATTCATCTCCTTTGTCAACAAAAACGTTATTGAATTCTTTTTTGTTCTTTTGCAAATGTTTGTAGAAATCATTCTGTAATTTTTCTTTTTTTGTATTTTTTTTAGCTTCTAAAATCTTAGCTGCTTTAAAGAAATCAAGTTCTTCAACACTATTTTTCTTTGTTTGAAAAATTTTTCTCAATTTACCCTTTCTAAAAAAAGTTAATACAGAATCATAGCTATCTTCATATTTTCTAGCAGTTCTTGCCTTCTTAGGAAGCCTTTTAATTCTCTCAAATAACTTTTTGTCATTATCTCTGATGTTTCTCAAAAATTTCAAATATTTAATTTCAGAATCTTCTTCTTCATCTTCGCCTATAATTAATTTTTTAGAAGTTAATTTCATAAATAAATCATGTGAAACTATATCTTCATCAGTCAATAATTTTGCATCATTTCCAAGCATTTCAATAAATGTTTTTATTTTTGATTCTGCTGCAGCCTCTAAACTAATGTTTTTTTCAATTGGTCCTGCTGGAAAGAAATTATAAGTATATATATTACTAAAAGGTGGATTTTTACTTACCCTATTAACACGACCAACTCTTTGCATCATTCTAACAGGATTCCATGGTATGTCATAATTTATAACAACATTAGAACGATGAAGACTAACGCCTTCTGATAAAATATCAGTAGATATTAATATTCTAATATCATCTTTTTGCTTTTTCTTTGGAAAGTTAGCATCATAATTTTCTATGATTCTTATTTTAGTATGTTCAGAAGCATGACTTGAATATGTCATTACTTTTTCACATTTAGGACTCAATTTATTTTTAAGATACTTTGCTGTCTCCTTTGATTCTGTAAAAATGAGAAGTTTATTCTTTTTTAGTATATCATCTTTTTCTAGCAATTCAATAAATTTTTCTAGCTTTGGATCTTCATTAACACCTTCCCACATTTCATTTATTTCCATTAAAAGATTGTAATCATTCTCTAAATCTCTAATAAAATTCTTTTTGAATTCTTTTGAAGAGTGTTTTGATACTTTATCTTCTTCTATCATTTTTTGAATAGCTTCTTGATCGTCATTTTCTAAAAATTCAAATACTCTGTTAATATATTTCTTGCTAATATATACATATCCTTCTTTATATTCTTCAATAAATCTTTTGTAAGAATAAATAAATCTTTCAATTGTTTTTTTGAAAGCAAAAAAACTACTTTCAAGTCTTTTTACTAATAGAATTTTCATAAGCTTTCCCATGACATCCCGAACAGAACCAGCTAATTCGATAGAACCGGCATAATAATCAGCACTCAATGGTCTATATCTAGAAAATTTCAATTCATTTGCAATTAGTTTCAATGTTTTATTGAATATTTCATCAATATCTTTATTAAAATGGTAAATTATAGGTTTAGGATCCTTAACATCAGGAAATTTTAAATTTTGTGCTTTTAAATCATCCTGATAATTTTCAATTATACTATTTCTCGTTCTTCGTACCATCAAATATTGAAGAACATTTTTTCTTATATCTTTAGCATTTTCTTTTGCTATTTTTAGATATTTTTCTTTATCTTCTTGAAATAGTTTTCTAAGTCTCTTACTTTTGGATTTGGTAATGTTGATTTATGAGCTTTTTGAAACAATTTAATCTGAGCAAGTATATCCAAAGGTGTATTATTTAGAGGCGTTGCAGAAACAAGAATTACTTTTTTACCCTTACATAACTCAAATAATTTTTCATACATCTGTGTTATTTCATTTCTAAAACGATGTGCTTCATCAATAATAATATTATCAAATTTTTCATGCTCTCTTCTTAAAATTTTATCTAATTTTCCTATTGATTCCCAATCATAACCTCTTACTCCAAAATCCATAAAAACATTTGGCCATGACCCAGGATTATCCTTATCTAACAACGTAGGTGGTGCAATAATTAATGTTTTTCCTTTTAATTGTTGGGCAAGCATAGCAGATACAAAAGTTTTACCAAGACCTACAACATCAGAAATAAAAACTCCACCATATACTTCTAATTTCAGTTTCGCATCTTTTACTGCATCTTTTTGATAAGATAAATCCATATATTCAGATGGTAAATACCTTTCAAACAACTCTTCTTTATCTATGTTAATTTTTTCTTTGAGATATTCATATAAAAATTTAAGATATAAGTCATGAGGTGTAATTGAATCATTTAACCATGTCTTATTCTTTATAGTTTCAACATATTTTTCAGAAACATCAACTGACTTTTCCCACAAATCATTGAACTTTTTTAATCCAAATTCATAATCAGATCTATTTTTTAATTCAACGTTAAATTCAATATTATCCTGTAAACCTGCTTTAGTGAAATTACTAGAACCTGTAATTATTCTTCCTAAGTCTCTATCTCCTTTCTTAAAAGACATGATATATAATTTTGCATGAATCTTTTCACTAGGATAAACTCTAATTTCTAATTTTTTTGTTCTAAGCCATTCTATAAATTTTTGGATTCCTTCTTCTACATTTCTTGTGTCTTTTGAATGATCCATTTCTTCTATAATCATTTTTGAAAAATGTTTTTTAGTTTCTTTATGAGAAGGATCTATTTTCTGTTGATCTTCATCTTTTGATTCTTGAATCATATCAAATGATCTTTTATCGATACTTATCCCTATCAATATTCTTATCTTTTTAGTTTTTTCAAGTGATTTGTATAAAACATGAAAACCACTAGCATAAAAATAGCCTACAAGACAATCAAAAAAAGAAGTATCTTCTATCAAAGTAGAAAATCTAGTTAATAAGTTTTTTTCATTTTCATTTGTTATAAATGTTAAATCCGACGTCATTAATTGATCACTTTTACTATAAAATTAATATAATTTTTCACATATTTTCAACTAAATCTTCCAAAAGCGGCAATATAGACCTACCACTCTCAGATATATACATCACAGTCTGCCTACCTTCTTTTTTAGTCTTGATATATTCTAACTCTTCCAAATATGACTTATAAAACTGAACTTGAGATCTCGCAGCACTTCTATTCTCTTCTGTTATCTCATCTTTATCAAAATATTTAGCACCCAACATATTAATAGCATCATCAATTGAATTTATTTTTTCATGTTCATAAATTAATCTCAAAAGCTGAGCAGTCTTTTTCATCACAGTCCTCTGCTTTTTTGATTTAATCTCAAAGAAGGGAAGATAAGGAATATTGATAATCTCTTTAATTCCTTTAGTTGATCCATCTTTATCAATTTGATCATATTTGTAACTTGAAGGGACAACTACAAAAGAATCAATCTTCTTTACCATCGAAACTGTATAAGTAGCTAGGAGAACAACACGTGGACCAGATGAAATATTCATAGAGATTTTATCATCTTTATGATCTTGCACAATCTTGAGAATACCTTCAAAACATTCCACAAAATTAAGCAAATCTAGATTTACTTCTCTACATTCAATATTTAGAGTCTTACATGTGTCTTTAATCTTGGCCGCATGTTGACGAGCAATTTTTTCTGGTTCAACTAATTCTTTGCCCAATATAAGATATAAAATATCTGGAACATGCTTTTTAAATCCACCTGTTACTTTAGAAATAATAACTTCTTCAACAAGACTTTTTGAAAAACCAATTGGTGCAATCATAATATTCTTTGACATCTTAGATATCATCTAAATTCAATAAATTTTAATATATATTTCGAATATATAGACAATTAATCTTTACAAAAGATTTAAAAGTTATGTATTTACTAAATATCACTATGTTGTGGTGATAAAAATTCCAAAAAAAAGCCAATCTAGCACTGTATCTGTTCCATCTATCATATTTTTACTAATAGGTGTAGGTCTACTTCTTTATTCGTTTTTTGGAACGCTTGAAGCATTGATTTCTAATGATCTCTGGGGCATTATCTCAGGTAGTCTAAGAACATACATGATATTTGATGGAATATTTGCAGGAGTAATTGTAATTAATTTGATTTTTATAAAACTAAAAATAAAAGAGGGGAGGTGAAATACTATGCCTTGCAGAGTAGGAATTACAACAGACCCAAATGAAAGAAAAGCAGATTGGAATCGCTCAGTGAAAGGACTTAAAAATTGGAGAATACTGAAAAAATTTAGAAACAAATCTGATGCACAAGAATATGAAACTAGATATGCTAACAGATATGGTTGTATTGCACATCCAGGTGGAGCTGATGCACCAGGTATATGGCATGTCTATTACTTTGAATATACTAGAGATATGAGATGATATAAAAACATAATCTTTGATTAATATTTAAATGGTGTAAATGAAACCTAAAGATTTTATTGAATTAATTAGAAATGCCCTAAAAAATATAAACAGAAATTATTGCAGATTATCAAAGATTAATACCCAAAATTTGTCAGAAGATATACAGAAATATCAAGAAAGACCTTTTGCATACGAATTTTATCATCAGATTCGTAATTTAATAAATAAACAAAAAATAGATCTGGGAAAATATTTTCTACAACCTGAAGTAAATAAAACATATCAACATTATTTTAGAAAAGGAAAAATACCTGATTTTATATTACATAGACCTAATAAAGAAAATCAGAATTTTGCAATTATTGAATTCAAACTAGCTAATAGAAACAAAAGAAGTATAGAGAACGATTTTAAAAAACTTATAGAATTCAAAAAAGAATTGAAATATAAAAATATTATTGAAGTAATTATTGGAGATCATATTACATTAAAAAATGGAAAAAGAATTGTAAAAGACTTAGAAAAACCTAAAGGAGAAAAGATTAAACTGATAGAATATAATGTTGAAAATGCAAAAACAAACTATTATGAAATTAAATACAACTAATTCTATTTTTTATTCATTTTAATGACTATTTTTTTCTACCTGTTCAAAAGATTTATATATATGTTCACATAATGTATTATATGTTCACAAAAAAATCATTTTGTTCATAAAAATCATAATTTGTTCACAAATAAAATGGTGAAATAACAATGGAATATCTACCAGAAGTAACAAAACTAGTTGAGTTGGGACTTCAAGGAAATTCTTCAAAGATTTTAGGATATACAAAAATCTTAATCGAAAAATTGGAAAAAGCAGGGGACTCTCGTTCAGCTAAAAGATTAAAAGATATTATAATGAAAAATAAAGCCGGTAAAATAAGCCCAAATAGCCATGTATTTAAATTAAAATCGCCTGTTGATTCTGAATCTAGATTACCACTTACAGAAATTGAAAAATATGAAAAAAATTCTATCTTTTTAGCAGTTCCAAATGATTTAGAAGAAGATCTTATTGAATTTTCAAATCTTATAGTCAAATCAAAAGAATTGAAAGATAAAAACTTAATTCCAAATTTAACTCTACTTATGTATGGACCACCTGGTTCAGGAAAAACTCAAGCTGCAAGATATATTGCATCAAAAGTAGATCTACCTTTAGTATCTATAAGAATAGATGGATTAATATCTTCATATCTAGGAAGCACCTCAAAGAACATAAGAACATTATTTGATTTCGTAAAAACTACACCCTGTATTTTATTTTTAGATGAATTTGATGCTATCGCAAAAAAAAGAGATGATTCCTATGAGTTAGGGGAATTAAAAAGAGTTGTAAATACACTTTTGCAAAATATTGATTCTCTTTATGGAAAAATCCCAATAATCGCAGCTACAAATCATCAACATTTACTTGATCCTGCAGTATGGCGTAGATTTCAGTATAAAATTTATTTTGACCTACCTAATCAACAACAAAGAAAAAATATGATAAAAGAGTTTCTAAAAGAAAATGCAACACAAGATCTAATAGAAATTTTGATAGTAATGACTGAAAATTTAAGTGGTGCTGATATCGAATTATTCTGCAATATTATTAAAACAAATTTATTACTTGAAAAAATAGATCAACTTAATGAGAGAACTCTTTTTCAATTGTTTATAAAATATAAAGAGAGAAGTGAACAGAATAGACCTAATTATATAGATTCTGAAAATAGATCCCTAACTTTAGCAAAATCATTTAGAGAACGTAATAAGAAAATTTTTGATTACAGAACTCTATCAAAAATGTTAGGAGTATCCCTTGGCAAAATATCCAAAATGTTTAAATCTGAGGTATAATAATGGTTGAAAAATTTAATCCCATACAAATGGTTAAAAAAGGACAAAATTTTTTATATAGCCGCACTAAAGGAGGCGGACCTAGTGACTACAGACTCTTTATACCAGAAGGGGAGATTGAAAACCATAAACAAAATTTAGTTAATGAAATTAGTGAAATAGAAAAAAACCTTGATCCTATTTTTAAAAAATACAAAGATCATCCCGCAGTTATAAAAGCAGACCTAAGAGAAAAAGCTATTGCAAAAACTCATCGCCCAGTTAAAATATTTGAAAAAAAGACTACACCCATAATAGGTATTAATAATAGAGGCGAGCTTCTATTAAGTACTAATCGAGGCAAATTAATAAATTTAAAAAAGAAAATAAGAGAATCCAAAACAAAGAGACAAAAGGCCAATATAACAGCAATTGAAAAAATTAAAAATTACACTGCCGATGAAAAAAGAAATGGATTAAGTCCAAAAGAGCTA
>CAYQAE010000073.1:0-9886 GCA_964415445.1 uncultured archaeon
TTCATCATCTTCTGTAGCTGCTTTAGAAAGAAGTGTAAACATACTAAATAGTGAAGCTAATGCAATAGCTGCAAGAGCGCTACTTGATATTTGTATATATCTTTCATAATCAGATGAAGATTTATCTTCTGGTGTTGTTGCATCAGCCCAATCCACATTTTTAGCATTGATTTGAATTGAAGCTAAACAAGCTACACCACCTAATAAAAAGAAAAGTCCAGCGAGTTTTGCCATACCTCGTGCTCCAAACATACCCAATCCTACAAAAATTGCACCAAGCCCCATTAGCCCTGTAAATATTATACTCTCAGATGTAGCTTGAGTATTTACTGATATTGGTATAAATAATCGACTTTGGGTTATAGATGGATTGGATTCTGCGTCAAATTGATCCCCTATATCATCAATTTGGCTATCTAATCTATCATAGATTTCATTCTCATATATGGTGTTATAATCAGGATCTGTTGCATCTATTGCACCTACAGATAAATAAATAACAAATGATAATAAGAAAAATATAAAACCTATGTATGCAATAGATGATCCATTTCTTCCAGTTTGGCCACCAAGACAAGCCAACGCAAATAAAAAAGCAACACCACCGCCAGCTATATAATAAACACTATCAGCTCGTAGTGTATTATTTGCTATTGAATCAGATATGTCTTTTTCATTGAAAGATTTTTCATAGTCAGTATAATTAACATAAGCAAATAATCCAAAAGTTATTATCCCTATTAATAAAGCTATTGCAAGAGCGCCTGAATTAGCCCATCTTTTGATTGATCCCATACTTTAACACCTATATATAGATTATATTGTTAGATATATAAACTTTACCCAAATTGATTTGAATTTAAAAAAAGAAATAAAGTAATTAAATTGAAGAAATGCAAATTATACTTACTTGGTGAAAATACTGTCTAAATTTAGAATAACAATTGCAGATGTCTTGACTCTTTTGGGTCTTGTTTTAGGTATTAGTGCTATTTTAATAGCACCAGATCACTTAGAGATAGCAGCGAGATTACTTTTGTTTGCGGCATGTATTGATATGGCAGATGGGATGGTAGCAAGAAAACTAAAAGTAGAGTCACGGATGGGTCAAATTTTAGATTCTATCTCTGATGAAATTTCTTTTTGTCTGGCACCTGCTTTTATTTTATACTCCTTTTTAGATTTGAATGTTTATCTGATAGGTTCTTTAGTTTATTTGGTATCAATTTGTGGGGCTTTAAGGTTAGCTCGATTTGCAATATCTGAGTCAAAAGACATATTTGAAGGTCTACCCTCTCCAGCATTTGCGATGAGTATTTCTGCTTTAATTATCGCAGAAATTTATAATATTAGATATGGAGAGTATATTATTTTTACTTTGGCTGTAGTCATTTCTCTACTTATGGTATCAAATTATGAGTATTTAAAAGTAGGTCGTATGGGGAAAAAATATTCTAAACGATCTGTGGATGCTATTATAAATATATTTGCTTCTTTAATGGTAATTATTTTGATTTTTGAATTATTTTATCCTTATATACTTTCGATGATTATACCGTATTTATTTTTGTTTTTTGTTCTATTTTATGTATTTGGAGGGCATTTTTTGTATAAATTTCAAGTTTATGCGTTCTCAAAAATCGCAAAAGAACAAATTAATGAAACATGATCTATTCTCATAACATTTATATAGCGCAGTTAGATATATTATTTTGTTAACTTCAAATAGTGAATAGATTATGGCTTACATAAAAAGAATAGAACTAGATGGATTTAAATCTTTTGGATTGAGACATACTTCTGTAGAGTTTACAGATTCATTTAATGCTGTTGTAGGCCCTAATGGAAGTGGAAAAAGTAACATTGTCGATGGCATTAATTTTGTATTGGGAGGTCTTAGTGCAAAATCAATGCGAGCTCAAAAATTTTCTGATCTAATTTTCTCTGGTAGTAAAGGCCATGTTGGAGCTAAAAAAGCATCAGTTTCTGTGGTATTTGATAATTCTGATAATGCTTTTATGGATTCATCTAATGAAATTATAATATCTCGAGTAGTTGATCTTAAAGGAAATAGTAAATATCTAGTTAATGGCAAAAGAATGACTAGAACTAAAATTTTAGATTTAATAAGTTCAGCTAGAATTTTTCCAGATGGACATAACATAATTTTGCAGGGAGATGTAGCAGATATTATTGGAATGTCTCCAAATGAGAGAATTGAAATAATTAAAGAAATTGCAGGGATTTCAGAGTATGAATATAAAAAAGAAAATTCATTGAAAGAATTAGAAAACGTTGAAGAAAATTTTTCAAAAATAGAATGGATTCAAAATGAAACTAAAGCAAGATTAGAAGAATTAGAATTACAAAAGAAAGACTTAGATAATTTTAATAAATTAGAAGAAGATCTTGAAAAATGTGAAAATGCTCTTTTGTCTGCGAGAATATCAGAATTAAAAGAAGACATGCAAAAATATGAATCAAATATTGAAAAATATAAGGAATCTATAGAAAAGAGAAAAGACAAACTTAGAGAATATAATGAGCAAATTAATGATAAAAAAGCAGAAATTGAGAGTTTTGAAGATGATTTATCTATCCGTGGAGAAGAAGAATGGGTTAGATTAGGTAGAGAGATTGAAAAAGAAACATTAGAGCTTAAAAATTATCGTGAATCTTGCAGTGAAATTGAAAATAGAATTGAATATTCAAAAAAAGAAATAGATAGATTAGAAAATGAGAAGGAAAATACAATTTCAGAGATTAAATCAATAGATTCACAAATAAAGGAAATAGAAGGAGAGAGAAAATCATCAGATGAAAAAATTAAACAGATTCAATTAAAGTTAGATGAAGCTCACAAGAGAGTCTCTGAATTTACTCAAGAATATGAAGAGAAAAAAACAGAGTCCAATAAAATAAATAAGAAATTTAGTAAAGTTTCAGATCAATATATGTCTCTTAAAGTAGATACAGAAAAGCTTAGTGCACAAATAAAAGATAGACAGTCTTTTTTTTCAAAATTTTCTGGTCGTAAGAAAAAATTAGAAGAAAAAATTAATTCACAGAAAAAGAAATTAGATGATATTTTAGTTTTTGAGGAAAATTTGAAAAATAAAAGATCTCAGCTTCTAAATCGAAATGATCATTTTAAACGCCAGCTTTCTGAAAAGAAGAAGATTTTGGATAATCAAGAATCTAAATTAAAATCATTATATAGACAATTTGATAGAGAAGATACACGAAGAAAAGCTGCAGATTATGGTGGATATGATAGGGCCATAAAAGAGCTTATGCAAGTTAGAGATAATGGTTTAATTTCAGGCATTTATGGGACCATAGCTCAATTAGGTAAGGTTGAAGATAAATATCAAAATGCTTTGCAAACTGCTGCAGGATCTAGACTTAAATATATCATTGTTTCGGATGATGTAGTTGCAAAAGATTGTATTGAATATCTAAAATCAAAAAAAGCAGGTAGAGCTAGTTTTATACCTCTTAACAAAATTAATGTGCCTCGTATGTCTAATTCAGCTCAGCAAGCTATAGGGAGAGTTGGAGTAGTTGATTTTGCAATAAATTTGATTGATTATGATTCTAAATTTGAAAGTGCCTTCAAATTTGTCTTTGGGGATACTGTTGTCATTGATAATTTAAATTCTGCTAAAAAGATAGGTATAGGCAAAGGGGTGCGTATGGCAACATTATATGGTGATATTGTTGAAAAAGGGGGTGTTATGAGAGGAGGACACAAAAAGCCAACAAATTTAGGTTTTAGCAAGGATAATTTAACTGCTTTGCATGAGGAGATTAGTATTTATGAGAGAGAAAATTCACAATTACAAAGTGATGTTGAGCTTATTCGAAATGAATTAGCTTCTAATTCAGATAAACTTTCAGAAATTCACGTAGAGATCAAAAAAAATAGTGTAGAGAAAGATTCTATCCATGAAGAAATAAATAGATTAGTTGAAGAGATAAATGAATTAGATTCTAGTGGTAGTGATTCTTGGGCTGATGTATCTAAAATTGAGGATGAATTGAGTATTAAATTACAGAAATTAACAGATATAGAGGCAAAATATTTAGATTTAAAAATCAAAAAAGAAGAGTTAGATGAGATTTTAAGTGATTATGGCAGTCGTAGGGATCCAGAAATCGTAGAATATTCTAAACAATTAGAAAAACTTAGATCAGATTATCAAGCTAAAGATTCAAAATTATCTTCTTTAGCTGGCAGATTAAATGAGGGTCTAAAGCCTAAAATTGAAGAAATTGATAAGAGAATTTCAGAACTTAGATTAGAAATTAAGAATTCTAATACATCTTTATCTGAAAAACAAAAAGAAATTGAGAAATTAAAGAAAGTTCTTAAGTCTAAAGTAGAGCGAGAAGAGGAGCTTAAAAAAGAACTTAAAAAAATCAGATTTAGACGCGCTGAGATAAGAGCAGAAATAGAAAAATTACGTAGGAAAGTTGAGAGAACTAATGTAGATATATCAAATAAAGAACTTCAGATGCGAGAAGATGAAGTTAAACATAGAAATCTCTCTCAAAAAGTTGAAAAATTAGAAGAAAAATTGGGAAGATATCCTGAAATAAAGGAAAATATTGAGCAAATTAAGGTAAAAATGAAAAAATTAGATCAGGAAATTGAACAACTTCGTCCAAAATTAAATATGCGAGCAGATGAAGAATATGATATTTATTTTGAGAAAAAAGAAGAAATTGATTCTAAATTAAGTAAATTGCTAAGTGAAAAGGATGCAATTATCGATTATATGAATATGATTGAAGCTAAAAAAGAAGAAGTTTTTATGAATACTTTTAATGAAATATCAAAGAATTTTGAAGAAATTTTTCAAAAATTATCTCCTCAAGGCACAGGTAAATTGATATTAGATAACAAAGAAGAACCACTAGAAGGTGGGCTTGATATGCAAGCACAACCTGAGGGAAAAAAAATAAAGAGATTAGCTTCAATGTCTGGTGGAGAGAAATCATTAACTGCTATTGCTTTTATATTTTCAATTCAAAGATACAAACCTGCTCCTTTTTATGTTTTAGATGAAATTGATGCATTTTTAGATGATGAAAATGTTGATAGAGTAGCTAGACTTATTAGAGAATCTGCAAACACAGTTCAGCAAATTGTAATTACTCATAGAGATGTTATGATGTCACAAGCGTCTCTTTTGTATGGCGTATCTATGTCTGAGGGAATTAGTAATATTATTTCTATGAAATTAGAAGAAGCTGAAAGCTTAATTAAAGAGGCAACAGCATGATGGAATTAGATGATATAGCAATTAATGAGACTGAAGAGATAAAACCAGTTGATGTTTTAGTTGAATTAGTAAAAGAGAAAAAAATAGATCCATGGGAAATAGATATTGTAGATCTAACTGAAAAATATTTAGATAAAGTTCAGGAGATGGGGGAGCGAAATCTTCGTTTATCTGCTCGTACTTTGCTTGCTGCATCGGTCCTCCTTAGAATAAAGTCAGATGTAGTTTTGTCAATTGAGAGGCGTTATCATGATGAATTGGATGAATTAAACGAATTAGATGAAATTGATGAGGAGTTTGGAGATGAAGAATCAGTAAATGTATCTTTAGCTCCTAAAAAAATACCTTTAGGTATAAACATACAAAGAAAAGCGCGAAGAAAAGTAACTTTAGCTGAACTTGTAAATATATTAGATAATATCCCGATCAGTCCACAAAGAAGTAGAAGAATCAAAAAAGCTTATCGAATTAATAAAAGAGATTTAGTTAAATTTAGGTCTATGAAAAAGGATTTAAGGAACTATATTGATCAAATGTATGTAGATATCAAAGAAAAATTATCTAAAGAGGAATGCCTGCCTTTCTCTTCTATGGTTGATAATTCAGATCGTCTAACTAAAGCTAGAAGGTTTCTATATGTCTTGTTTTTAGCTCATCAAAACAAAGTTCAAGTTCACCAGAAAGCACCCTTTGATGAGATATTCATTAGTGTTTTGAATAAAGAAAGTGGGAAGTGATAATATTCATCAAATAGCTATTATTGGGTCAAGTAACGTTTCAGATAAAAAAGTAAGAACCTTAGCCTACAAAATAGGTGCAGAAATAGCAAAAAATAATTATATTCTTATTTGTGGGGGGAAAGGTGGCGTTATGGAACTAGCTTCAAAAGGGGCTAAAGAACATGGGGGTTTAACTGTAGGAATACTTCCTGAAAATGATTTATCATTTTCAAATCCCTATATTGATGTTAAAATTGCTACAGGTATTGGGCATGCAAGAAATAGTTTGGTAGTTAGATCTGCTGAAGTAATTATAGCTATAGGTGGAAGTAGTGGTACATTATCTGAGATGGCACATGCAAAAAATGAATCTAAGTCTTTAATAATACTTAAAAATAGTAGAGGAATAAGTGATTATGTAATATGTAATAATTTTAAATATCTAGATTATGAAATAGCAAAGGATCCCAAAGAAGCAATAAATATAGTTGATAAAATTATAAAATCAAAGTAGATTGTAAGTTTTGAAAATTAACATATCTTAAAGATTTGTAAAAAAAATTTAGAACAAACTTTTTTAATCTTTAACATAAGAGATTTACCATATATTATTGAGGTGTCTTGAATGTCTAAAGATAAAGTAATAGGTGGATTAATTTTAGCATTATGTGTTGTGCTATTAGTAGGATATTATGTAGCAATGATTTGGCCAGATAAAGTACCTTTTGTAGATGGCAATGATGATCATGTACGGGTTGTTGTAATGGCAGTAATTTTAGGCATTGCCTGGACAGTTGTTATGGTCATTGGCGGATGGATAGGATATACTATGCTTACATTGCCACCAGCTGTGCCCGTAACGTTGCCAGAAGAGGAAGAAGAAGAGGAACAAGTATCTACAGAAGAAGCAGAATCTTCTGAACAAACACAACAGCAACAATAATGGATCTTAAAACTCCTCTTTTCAATTCTTTTTTTTCGTCTCCTATTTTTTTAGCTTCAGGAATATTAGGTTCAACTATCTCTTCTTTGAGGCGAGTTTATAATAAAGGTGCAAGCTTAGTTGTTACAAAATCTATGGGCAAAGAAAGTTCTGAAGGATATCCTAATCCTGTTATTTGTGGAAACGAACATTATCTTATAAATTCAATAGGGCTTGCGTCTGAGGGCATTGAAAATTTTTGCAAAGAAGCAGAAGATGAAAATATCAATTTCCCTTTTGTAGGGTCTATCTTTGCACAAAATGCTAATAATTTTTCATATTTAGCAAAAAAGATGGAAGATATTAATGCTAAAGCAGTAGAATTAAATATATCATGTCCACATGCGAGGAAAGATTTAGGTATATCTGTGGCCTGCGATCTAGATTTAGTTTATGATATTGTCAAAAAAACTTCTGAATCAATTGAGATACCTACATCAGTCAAAATACCTCCTTTTACAAATATTAATTATTTACATAAGCTAGTTGGTAAAATTGAAAAAGCGGGTGCAAATGCTATTGTTGCCACAAACACAATTCCAGCTATAGATATTAATATTTATTCTAAATCTCCAACATTATCTAACTCTTTTGGAGGAATGTCTGGTCCAGCCCTAAAACCAGTTGCACTTCGGGCAGTTTATGAGATAAAAAAATTTCATAATATTGATGTTGTTGGAGTTGGTGGAATAAGTTGTGGTGGGGATGTTTTGGAATATCTTATGGCTGGAGCATCAGCAGTCCAAATAGGGTCATCTGTATATTATAGGGATATAGATATTTTTTCAAAAATAAAACATGAATTGTCTAACCTCCTAGATAAGTTAGGTTATTCTTCATCAAAAGAAGTGATAGGAATTGCTCAAAAAGACTAATAATCTTAGAATGGAATTTTTGGAAATTGAAAATATAATTGAAGAAAATGATAATACTAAGACATTTTTCTTTAAAGATGAGAGATTAAAAGACGCAGATGCTGGTCAGTTTGTTATGGTATGGCTTCCCAAAATTGGTGAGAAGCCAATGTCACTTTCATATATTGGAGAAACTTCAGCTATAACTGTAAGGGATGTTGGTCCATTTAGCTCAAAAATTCATAAATTAAAAAAAGGTGACAAATTAGGTATAAGAGGGCCATATGGAAATGGATTTAAAATTAGAGGAGATTCTATTTTATTAGTTGCAGGTGGTATGGGTATAGCTCCTCTATTTGCTTTTTTAGATAAATTAGAAAAAGAAAAAATCAATTTTAGATTAATTTATGGGACAAAAGAGGCAGATGAGATAATTTTTAAATCAAAATTAGATAAAATTAATTCTTTAGTAGTCTCTGAAGATCATAAATTATCTAGATGCGGAAAATCTGTCGATTTTTTAGAAGAAGAATTGGAAAAAAGTCGTTATGATATGATTGCAGCCTGTGGTCCTGAGTTCATGTTAAAATGTATGATAGATAAATCCAAAGAGATTAGAATACCAATTTATTTATCACTGGAGCGATATATGAAGTGTGGAATTGGTATTTGCGGATCATGTTCGATAGATCCAAGTGGTAAGATGGTATGTAAAGATGGTCCAGTTTTTGAAGCAGAAACTTTACAAAATTCAGAAATAGGCCTATATAGGCGAGATAAATCAGGTATAAAAAAAGAAGTGGTGTAGTTTATTTAGAAAATTCACCAGTAATATCTTTTCCTAATTCCGGATGAGTTTTTAGTTTACTAAATAGTTCTCTACATCTATTTCTAAGTGTTACTTCTGAAGTATTTGCAACTTTTGATATTTCTCTTTGTGTTCTGCTTTCACCAGAGATAGTACTTGCTATGTATAATGAAGCAGCTGCAATTGCTACTGGATTTCTGCCACATTTAATATTAGAATCCATAAGTTCTTTTAATATTGTTTCAGCTTGAAGTTGAACACTCTCTGGCAGAGACAAAGCTGATGCAAATCTAGGTACATATTCTATTGGGTTTGGTGGTCTTAATTTAATATTTAATTCTCTCAAAATCACTCTATATACTTTTCCTACTTCAATTCTATCGGTATGTGCAGCCTTTGTTATCTCATCTAAAGTTCTTGAATAATGTGTTTGTCTACATACAATATATAGACATGCTGAGATTATACTATCTATGCTTCTTCCTTTTATCATATTTTTATCTACTACTTTTCGATATAATAGAGAAGATGCTTCTCTTACATTTTTTGGTAGGTGCAAGTGCGATGCTACTCTATCTATTTTAGATAAACCTGTAGCTAGAGTTTGAGAATTACTATCTAATCTTTTTTGCCATCTCATAAGGCGATAATATTGTGCTCTTTGATTGCTTGCTATTTTCTTTTTGTCTTTTTGAGACCATCCAACTTCTGTAGATAAACCTTTATCATGAATTAAGTATGTAGCTGGTGCTCCTGTTCTTGCTTTCTTTTCAATTTCATCTTGATCCAGTGATCTCCATTCATGTCTATTATCTACGTGGTAATCGCTGATAACTAATCCACATTTTTTGCATATCTTTTCTCCCGTTCTTGTGTCCATTATTACATCACTACATCCACATTCTGGGCATTCATCATCCATTATGGTGCTCCTCCTATATGGTTAATTTTTTTGCAAAGTATTATATATACCTTATAGTATTTAAACTTTTCGTTTTTTTAAACTTTGAGTGGTAATATCTTGAAATATATGTTGTCACAAAAAAATAAAAACCTACCTTTTATTAATTATATACTAGTATGTGGTATTTATGAAGAGAATATTAGTAGTAGATGATTCTGTTTTTATTCGTGATGTTCTAAAAGATATATTGGGAGAAGATAAATATAATCTACTTGAGGCGACAGATGGCAGAGAAGCTTTGGATATATTTGAGAAAGAAAAACCCGATTTA
>CAYQAE010000074.1:0-9672 GCA_964415445.1 uncultured archaeon
TTATTTTGCTGGGGTTTTATCTGTTTCGGTTCCATTTTTTGAACAGTTGATTTAACTTCTTTAGGCTCAACTTTTTGAACTGTAGGTTTATTTTGCTGGGGTTTTATCTGTTTCGGTTCCATTTTTTGAACAGTTGATTTAATTTCTTTAGTCTCACTTTTTTGAGCTATTGGCTTAGTTTTTGTTGGTTCAACTTTCTTAGCACTTGGTTTTATTTTAGCTGGCTCTTTTTTTATAATCTCTTCTGTAGATTTTTTTACTTCAGTTTCAATTTCTTTAACTGCTTCTTTGACAGCCATTCCTTCAGGTTTTTTTTCTTTTACTTCGGATTCTTTAAGAACTTTTTTAGGTTTTTTAGGGGCATTTTTTGTCACATGAACTAGCTCAAAAGGGGTGCTGATCCCTTTGAGTTTTTTGATATAAAAAAATTTATGAACGTCCGCACCAACAGAACCATGGAGAAAATGGATGCATCCGTCAAATTTTTCTTCGAAAGATTCTAATACTGGTGCAGATCTCTCATCTACTTCTAGATATGCTACACTTAAGCTGATATCTAACTTTTTGAATAATTCTATAAGCATACCTAGTATGGTATTTGTTGGAGCAAGTCCATGGTAAAATTGAATAGAAGAGACTTTTATTAATGTTATAATTGGTCTATCATCTGGAAGCGATTCATAAATTTCTTCAAATCCAGCTACAATCCCTTCAATATCTGTATCAACTAATTTAATATTCTTTTTTCCTTTATATTCAGAAAAAGTGCCTAATTCTCCACAAATTAAATGGAAATTAGGGGAATCTATAAATTTTTGTAATTCTTCTGGAAATAAAAGTGAAATACATATACAATTGTTTTTTTCTTTAATTGAATATTCAATTATATCTGAAAAATAAAGATCAAACTCTGGATCAATAGGAGACAAGATTAAAAGTGATGTTTTTTTAGGAAAACTTCCACCAATTTCATTATCTAATTTTGGGATGCCTGTTTTGATATTTTCTAATTTAGCCACGATTTTCACCAAGTGAATTTAAAATCTATCCTAAGAAATATAAATTTTTAATACCAATTAAAAATAATAGTTTATTCTTCAAAAATAATAGGTATTAATTCGTAATTAGCAGAGATATTTTTCATCTTTTTTACATATAAGAATTTTTTAGTCTCTTTATCTAATTTTGCATGTAGAAGTTGAATACATCCTTCAAATATATTTTCAATATCATCTAAACTAGGTGAAGATCTTTCATTAATTTCTAAATATCCAATAATTGAAGCCAGTTCATTATCTCTTAGAATTGAAATTATCTTTTTTAATATTCTTTTGGTAGGAATTAGACCATGATAGAATTGAATTGAAGAGATATTTATTAATACTATGGTGTTTTCTATGTTTTCAGAAGCAGTTATTAGTTCATCTATCTTTTTTTCTATATTTTCAGCTTGGGGTTCTGATAAAATCATATTTTCAGCTTCCCCTAAATAGCGAAATGTACCTAATTCACTACAAAGCAATTTAAAATTAGAATAATCTTTTATAGTATCCTCAAACATAGGCGGGCATAATAGAGAGATACAAATGTAATCCATTTTATTTTCCAAATGATTTTCAACTATATTTACTAACAGATCATCAAAATCAGTATCTTTGGGCGATAAAAACAATGTAGAAGTATTTTTTGGAAGCCCACCTTTGAGAAGTTGGTCTAATTCATCAACTCCTGTTTTTATGCATGTATTTTCCTCCACAATATATCACAAAATATATGTAAACCTAAAAAAAATAAATAAATATAGGTTTTTTTATACTTCTCCGACTAAAATATTTGGGAGCGATATTTCTCTTTCAATAAAATATCTGGGTTTATTGCAACGAAGACACCATGATTTTATGGCTCTTCCCAATTTTATATTTTCAAATAGCAACCATTCTCCGCATTCTACACATAAATGCCCCTTCATATAAAATAACCACCACTAAGTAAAAAGAACTTGACTTTTATCTATACTTTTCATATTTGATCTATTATTTTGTGGATCATAACTTCTTGAGACAACATAATTTTGTAATTCTTCAAGATATCCATGAAAATATTCAAAAACATCTAACATTTCAGATTTTCCCCCATCAGCAGCTAATGGACCATCTTCTGTAATCTCTGGTCGATTATAATTTCCAAGTGAATTAATAGATGTTAACAATTCATATAAAGATTCTTTAACGCCGTCGCCTGTCTTTGCACACCCTGAATGCATCTCCCCATAGACGTTGCACATGGCCTCTATATTAGAGAGAGGATAAGATGTTGGCAGATCAATTTTGTTTGCAAAAATGACCAAAGGGATATTAAGAGAACTTAAATATTGTGCCAGTTGCATATTTGTTTCTATATTTTTATAATCTGTGCTATCAATCATTATTACGACTCCATCTACACCCTGAACTATTTTATTACATAGATCTGTAAAAAATCTTTCTCCTGACATAGAAAAGACATTTACTTCATCATTTAGCTTACAAAAATCAATACTTGTATCTAATTTATTTAATTTAATTTCAAAACTATCTTTTGCTAGATAATTTATAAAAGAACTTTTTCCTACTTTTGCTAATCCAGTAACAATAATATTTATAGACATTTTATTATAACACCCTTTTAGTATTTAATTTGTTTTTGCAGGTAAATATTAGTATTGTTAATAATTATATAAAAGTTTTTTTGTTTTTTTAATAATTTTACCTAATCTATAGATATTTGGCACTTTTTTTATTTAATATTAGGTATCCAATTTGCTCTTAATTAGCTTTATTTCGTTTTTAATGTGCCGAAAAAATAGTGTTCTTGTATGAAAACTAGAAATAACATAATTTATAAACATTTAATAGTGCCATAAGTATTGGCATTATATATTCTCCGTTTTCAGATATTTATATTTTTTTATAATATATATTTTTCTTTAATATTAATTTTAGGCTAATATACTCTCTTTTCTAATAAAATTAGAATAATTTTTTATATTAAACTTCTTCTAAATATAGAATATGTTTGCAAAAACTTTGAATATAGATAAAACCAAAGAAAAAATACATTCTTTGTCATCTGAATTTTTTAAAGTAAATGAATATTTTATATTATACCATGATGATGATTCTTTTATTTTTAATACACTTTTAAATAAAGGTGAATTTTTTATATCTTCAAATAAATTAAAAATAATAATTAAACCTAAATTTGAGCTTTTATTCATCCCCTTTGCTGTTTTTTTATTTACTTATGTATTTTGTAATTCGCTTTTTATTGCAGTTTGTTTTGCAATAATTTCATATTCTATCTTTTTTTATGAACAAATTGTAATCTATGGCGGTATAAAAAAACAATTATTTAAGGTATAACTTTTTTTAGCTCAAATTCTATAATATCTTTAACTCCATATTTTTTAAGTTTAGGAAGTATCTTTGGAATTAGATTTTCTTCAATTACAGTCTCTATTGCATACCAATTTTTTCCATATAAGGTGGAGACAGTTGGTTTTTCTAAGGCAGGGAGAGTATCAATAATATTTTCTAAATTATCCTTTGGGACGTTCATTTTAACTAATACTTTATTTTGGGCCCGAACTACACCTAAAAGTAGAGTATTTATATCTTCAATCTTGTTTTTTTTCCATGAATCTTTTAATGCATCTTTATTTGCAATTAACACTGCTTTAGATATTAGGACTTCATCAATTATCTTTAGATTATTTTTATCTAAGGTAGATCCAGTTTCTGTTATATCTAAAATCGCATCTGCTTCCTCTGGGGGTTTTGCTTCAGTTGCACCATATGAAAACTCTATTCTTACATCTTCAATTTTTTTCTTTTTGAAATAATCTTTAGCTATATTTACATATTCTGTTGAGACTCTAAGTGGTTTAATCTTAGCTAACTGTGATACTTTATCTATATTAGTATCTTTAGGAATGGCTAAAACCAACCTAACTTTTCCATATTCTAAATTGCAGATTTCTTTGATATCAGCATTATTTTCTAAGACCCAATCTTGACCTGTAATTCCAATATCGTGATATTTCTCTTCAACAAATTTTGGTATCTCTTGTGGTCTTAATAATTTTATTTTAATTTCTGAATCGGAACTATATGGTCTATATGATCTTGATTCATATTTTAGGTCAAATCCTGCTTTATTTAACATCTCAACAGTCGGTTTTTGGACTGTTCCTTTTGGGATTGCAAATCTTAGAGTATTCATAGTAATTTTTTGATTAATCTTTTTGTTTTAAAACTTTTTCTAAATGAAAGATTAAGTATTTGAAGATTTAAGATTCTTCTAAAGAGTTAATTCTTAAATTTAAGGTCTTTTTTAATTTAGATTAAAAATAAAATTTTAGAAAAAATAATTTAAGATAATATATCATAATTAATAGATATGGCACTTGACTTATTGTATGTTATTCAAAGCACAGTAGTTTTATTTGTAGTTTTAGTTCTTTTTTCTCTATCATTTTTAATTTATCAAAGAACAAAGGGCGGATCATTATTTTATAAGGTTTTAACTTTAGGGATGGGATTTTTATTAGTTCAATCATCTATACATACATTTGCTAGTCTCGTTTTGGGTTTGCATGAGACATCTGAATCACTAACAAATGAATTTGTAAAAACTATAGCTCCTACCTTTGGGATGTTAGGTTATTTTTATATACCTCTTGCTATTTTGCATATTGCAAAAGACATGGGATTTGGTGATCTCAATCAAGAAACTATTTTAAAAATTAGAAATATATTTTTCATAGGAGTTATAGTTATTAATTGGACTCTATTTGCATTTGCTCCGTTTTTTTCTTTAGTTCGCCTGATGGGTTTTATTCACATGCTTATGTATTTTGGAATTTGGTTATTTTCATTATATATTTATAATCAATTTTATCGAGATTTAATATCTCTAACTGGTAATAGTTGCTGGAATTATATTTATACAGCAATTGTAGGTGGGCTTTTCAATAGTGGAGGGATGATTTTATACTTTGCTGGACTTGAGTTTTTGTATATATTTACTATTGTAGCAATGCTAGTTTTGGCAGTATCAATTTTGATCGGTTTTTTTAAATTAGCAAAAATGTTAGAAGCGATATAGGAACAGCGATTTGAACTCCTGACCTATTGCTTTTCCAAAAACAAATAAAAATTAACAAATATATACAAATTTTTAAGAGAGGTCTAACTATTATTGGAAGAGGAAATAATATTCTAAATAAATTATTCTATTCCCAAGCTTTCTCAAGAACTTTCTTTAGGGGTCCTCCTGCATATTTTACTTCATTTAAACTCTCAATTCTCAAAAGTCTATTATATTTACAAGTTCTTTCTGACCTAGCAGGTGCACCAGTTTTAATCTGTCCACAACCTAAACCGACAACTAAATCAGAAATAAATGAATCTTCAGTTTCCCCTGATCTGTGACTTACCACAACTCCATATTTATTTTTAAATGAAATATCTGCAGCCTCAATTGACTCAGTTAAAGATCCAATCTGATTTACTTTCAAAAGTAGTGCATTAGCTGCACCCTGATCTATTCCCTTCTTTAATCTTTTAGGATTGGTAACAAATAGATCATCACCCACAATCTGGATATCTACTTTTTTAGTTAATTTAGAAGTATTTTCAAAATCATTTTCTTCAAAAGGATCTTCAATTGAGATTATTGGATATTTTTTAATCCAATTTTGATAATATTCAATTAATTCATCACCTGAGACTTTATCTCCATCAATAGTATATTTTCCATCCTCATAAAATTCAGATGCAGCCGCATCCATAGCTAGTTTAATCTTTCCAGTATATCCTGCCTTATCAATTGCATCAACTAATAAATTAAGAGCATCTTCAGTCTTAGATAGATTAGGTGCAAAACCACCCTCATCTCCTACATTAGTTGAAGTTGGTCCATATTTCTTTTTCAAATCATTCTTTAAGGTCTGATAGGTTTCACATATTCCTTGAATAGCATCAGAATAAGTAGAAAATCCAGTTGGCATAATCATAAATTCTTGGATATTTAGATCATTTCCTGCATGCTCCCCACCATTTAGAACATTTGACATGGGTGTAGGAAGCTGAATTCCATTAGCTTTTTTTCCAAATTTATCTGAGGCCAGCCCATTTATATGCTGCCATAATTCTACTTTTTTATGTGCAGCAGCAGCACGACAGGCAGCTAAAGATACTGCCAATATTGCATTTGCACCTAAATCAGCTTTATTATCTGTCCCATCTAATTCTATCATAGTATTATCTAAATTAGTCTGATCTATGGCATCCATTCCTTTTAATTTTGGTGCAATTTTTTCATTTATATTTGATATGGCCTTATCAACACCTTTACCTAAGAAAGCCTTGCCTTTATCTCTTAGCTCAATTGCTTCATATTCTCCAGTGCTAGCCCCTGATGGTACAGCACTTATGCCTTCTGAATTATCATTTAATGTTACTTTTGCACCCACAGTAGGATTTCCTCTACTGTCAAGTTGCATATAACTTAATATTTTCTTAATTTCTGCTGACATATTAATTTCACCTTAATTTTTGTAAGTGATTATCCATAGCTTTTTAATTTTAAAGAATAATTTAACAGTAATGTTTTCGCTAAAACGTATAGTCGGCCCACTTACCATAATTATAGCAATTTTTTATGCGATAGCTATATCACAAGTCTATTTTACAGATTCAGTACCTATAAATTATTATCATCAAGCTTACTACTTACAAGCCGACACTTACTCCTCAGAGATAGCACCTGAATTTGGTGGCATAGATCGAGAACATAACAACTATCAAATTTATCCGTTTTCATCAAATCCTTTTATAGACATTTTTGTAACTTCGTTTAATATCCTATCAGGTGATTTATTTTCATTACTTTTTTGCTATCAATTTTTAGTATTTTTAAGCTTTATTTTGCTTCCATTCTCACTTTATTTTTTCCTAAGACAATTTAAAATTAATACTGGGGCATCCACTACAGTTCTATTAATAGCTTTATTTGAAAGCGGAGGTAGATATCTAGGTGGATTTCAAGGTGTATATTATTATTCTGAAATTCTACCTTCCCTAGCCTGTGCATTTTCATTTTTTGTATTTGGACTATCTGTAAAGATTTTCAAGGGTCATCCCAGAAATGTATTCATATCTTGCTGTCTTTTATTTCTAGTTTTATTTTCCCTATCCAGTTTCTTTCTATTTGCAATTTTAATCTTAATCATATTTGGTTTTCTAAGTTCAAATGCTACCATCTCCCCATCTACTGCAAAAAGAATAGTAGTTTTAGTTCTACTTCCTCTACTTCTATTTAGTTTTATTTTGATGCCCTTAATCTACTACCAAGGCGAATATAATTTTAATTATATCTCTGAATCTAGAGACATAGCTACATCTACATTATCTGACGAATTTGACCAAACTATATTCTTGCTAGCTCTTTTAGGTGTTCTAACTTCAGTCTATTATTTTAGTATCCAGAAAATGCAGTTTTTTAATCTAATAATTATACTATTTTTGATTTCAATACTATCTTTGGCACTCACATATTTTGATAGAGAATCAATATTTACATTAGGTGTATCTAATTTAGAATATTTAATCTTCTTTAGAGTATCATTAATTGCTTTTTCTGCTATATTTTTTCACTATATCTATGAGATTAGAAATGAATTTCTAAAGACTTTAGTTCCAATATTTCTTTTGATATTATTAGGTTATTATATTTTTAATTTACAAAAAACATATGTATACTTTGATGAGATTGAAGATAAAAAATACAGAGTAATTGAGACAGATGAGAGTAGAGAAATTGAAATTTACAAGAATTTAATAACTAAAATTGATACAAATGAAACAGTTTTATTTGAAAATACATTTTATGAGCATGAATATTCATATAATGTGGGATCTCTAACTACTTCAAATTATATCCCATCAAGTGAAAATTTCTCAACAATATATACTTTCAATACTAATTTTTTAGATCAAAAGATATACGTCCCAATTTCAAATAAGTCTGATCTAGGCAAATTTATCCAGATGCATGCAATCGATTATGTTATTTGTTTCTCAGATACTTGGAGACAATCATTTTTAGAATTTGGAGAAGTTGATTCTCAAAATAGCAGTTTATATTTAATTGATATAAATTTATCTTATTTCACATTTAATTCATCGATTTTAAATAAAACAGAAAACTCCTACTATATTAATTTTGAAAATAAAAGCTCTGTAATCCTACCTATAAATTCAGAGCCCCAAATTAAAGTTTATGTAGATGGATCTGAAATTGATTATGGAACAGATGAGGGGCTGATATCGATTGATGATCAGCTAGGCACAAAAAAAGTTGAGATAAAATATGATATGACTAATATTGAAATTTTTTCACAAATTATAACGTTCATTTTCATTTTTTTAGTATTTAGTGTGTTTTTAATTGATAGATTGATGAAATTAACTCAAAAAAGTATTTCTGAGATATTTAGAGAAATTTTGCAAGGCATGAGTAGGTCTAAGATGTGATGAAAACACAAAGTAAGATTATTTTTGGAAATTCAAATAATATGGATGAGATAGAATCTCAAAGCATAAATCTAGTAGTGACATCTCCTCCCTATCCTATGATTGAGATGTGGGACGGATTATTTTCAGATCTAAATCCAAAAATAAAAGAGGCACTAGATGATAAAGAAGGGCCTAAAGCATATGAATTGATGAATCAAGAGCTAAATAAAACTTGGAAAGAAGTCGATAGAGTATTAATTGAGGGGGGCATAGTATGTATAAATGTCGGAGACGCTACCCGTAAATTAGGTGATACTTTTCAATTATATCCAAATCATTCAAAAATAACTTACTATTTTGAGAGGATGGGATATCAAATCTTACCTCTAATTATATGGAAAAAAAGTTCAAATAAACCAAACAAGTATATGGGATCAGGTATGATACCTCCTAATGCTTATGTAACATTAGAGCACGAATATATGCTCTTGTTTAGAAATAAAGGGATTAGAACGTTTAAAAATAAAAAAATAAGATATAAAAGCGCTTATTTTTGGGAAGAGAGACATTTATGGTTTTCAGATATTTGGTATGATCTATCTGGAGTATCTCAAGATCTGAATTATAAAAATCTAAGAGAACGTTCAGCTGCCTATCCCTTTGAGCTAGCTTATAGAATAATTAATATGTATTCTGTGGACGGGGATATAGTATTAGATCCATATTTAGGGACAGCAACAACTACCATTGCTTCGATGTGTAGTGGGAGAAATTCAATAGGATATGAGATAAATAAAAATTTTAGTGAGCTAATTAATTCTAAAATTGGTGAGATATCTGATTTGTCAAAAAAGATAGTATCTAAAAGAATAGAGAATCATAGAGACTTTGTTAAAGTGAGAGAAAAGAAAAAAGGCAAATTAAAGCACAAATCAGAAAAATATAGTTTTCCTGTAATGACCTCCCAAGAGCGAGATATTGAATTTAAGATAATAGAGAAGATTGAAGAAAAAGGTAATTTATTCAATGTTTTTTATAAAAAATATTGATAGAGTTATCGGCTCTGTAGATAAACAAGTTTTCTTATAGAAATTTATTTAAATATTTTCGACAT
>CAYQAE010000075.1:0-9440 GCA_964415445.1 uncultured archaeon
AAATTGTCTAATATATATTCTTTTAAAGTCAATGCTTTTTCTGTTTTTATATTACGAATGTTTAGTGCTTCTTCACCCATATCTCTTTTTGTTTTGTGATATAATTTAGGGAGGGCTTTTTCAATTGCTTCATCATCCAATTCAGATACAGATACACCTAAATCTTTTTTCTCATATTCAATTAGCTCTTCTAACAATTTTGAAGAAAAATGAGTAAGATCTCCAGCTATTGCTTTTGGTTTTTCCCCTATTATTATATCTATATTTTCTAAAAGAAAATCTTTAATCTCTTGAGTCTTTTTTGAATCTTTATCATCTATATCTAAAGCATCTTTTCCAAAATATGTTTTTACCTTATAAGATAGACCAGCTAAACCTTTTGATATCATATCTTCAGTAATTTGATCAACAGAATAATAATCTATTTCATCTTCAGTTATTGCTTCATTTTCAGTAAATAAAGAATCAGTGCTAGAAATTAAACTATCTTCATCTGAAAAAAGAGATTCCGAAGTTAAATCTTTAGATTTATATCCTATTTTCTTTTTTTCAATTCTACTTTTGGATTTAATCTGTTCTTTAATACTAATTGGCTTTTTGGGTTTTGATGAATCTTTCTTCTCTTTTTTTGCTTTTTCTGCCATCTGAAGTCGATAAATTCTTCTTTTGATAGTTCTCTTCTCAGAGGGTTTTAGTTTTGAACCTTCAACTAATTCTATCCATTGATCAATTTCTTCTTTATTTAATTTAGATACCATTAAACAAAAATCTTGAATATCATCTTTTTCTAAATTAGCCTTATCTGACAATACTTCTAGGCGATGAATAAATCTCTTTTTTTTTCTAATTTCCTTAGAATCCATTTTTTATCATCATGATTTCAAAGCCAAATAACTGCTCTTAATTTATATTTTTTAATCTTATATACATTTAGAACAGAATTTTTATAAATGATAAAGCTAATAATATACAAGTTGATATTATGCCTCGAGAAATTAAGTTCATATCGGATGATGCTATCAAAAAAAAGCGTAAATTTCGAAAAAGAAAAGTTAATGAAGACTTAATGAAAATTTTTGAGGAAAAACATGAAGTTTCCGATGATCAATTCATGGAAAGATTAGAAGATGAATTATTTCAGGCAGAAAACGTAATTGATTTTGAAAATGTTGATATGACTCCTATAAAAGATACCTTAGATGGCGTAAAAGCTGAAATTGGAAAAGTTATTGTAGGTCAAGAAGAAATAGTTAAACAAACTATGATTGCTCTTTTTGCTGATTCACATGCATTACTTGAGGGATTACCTGGCTTAGCCAAAACTTTGTTAGTAAGTACTATTTCATATGTCCTAGATCTTCGATTCAAAAGAGTTCAATTTACACCTGATCTTATGCCATCTGACATATCTGGATCTCAAATTCTAGAGGAAGATCCAGAAACCGGAAGAAAAAAATTTATTTTCAGACCTGGACCTATCTTTACAAATTTAATGTTAGCAGATGAAATTAATAGATCTCCTCCAAAAGTTCAAGCATCTCTTTTAGAAGCAATGCAAGAGCGAAATGTTACTGTTGGTGGAACCACCCACACTCTTGATAAACCTTTTTTAACATTAGCTACTCAAAACCCAGTTGAACAAGAAGGGACATATCCTCTACCTGAAGCTCAAATGGATAGATTTATGTTTAAAATTATTGTTGATTATCCAACAACTAAAGAAGAAGATACTATATTAGATAGAATTGTCTCAGGAAAAGAAAGAAAATTAGAGAAAGTTATGACAAAAGATAATATCTTAGAACTACAAGATGTAGTAAAACAAGTTCCAGTTCCTGAAAATATTCGAAGATATATTGTAAGACTAGTAGATATGACAAGACCCCAACATGAGCTATCAAATGATGTTGTAAAAAAATATGTAGATTATGGAGCTGGACCTCGTGCTCTAACTAATTTATTACAAGCAGCAAGAGTAAATGCGCTTTTACGTGGAAGTCCAGTAGTAAATATTTATGATGTAAAAAACGTAACTCGTCCTATACTTAGACATAGAATTGCACTAAATTATGAAGCAGAAACTGATAACATATCAGAAGAAGATATTTTTCAGTCTTTATTTAAATCTGCCAAAAAATTTGAATCCTAAATTTGATCTGAGATCATATCAAAAATATCTTTATCTGAATCTTTTTCTTTTTTCTTAGTCTTTTTAAGTTTCTTTTTCTCTTTTTTAGATTCTGTCTCATCAACTTTATCTAAAATAGATCCATAAAATTTATCTTCCTCTTCTTCTCTGCTACCACCTAAAACTCCAAATAAACTTTCATCTAATCCCACAGCTTGAGATGTATCAAAAGATCCTGAACAGTCCTCATCTTTTCTTCTTTTTTTATAGACTACAGCACCTACTGTAGCAGATAAAACAGCAACTAAAATTAAAAGAAAATAGATATTTCTGAAAATATCAAAGACAGAATCATCTGAATCTAAAGATCCTACTTTGCTAATGTTGAGATAATAATAAGAAGTAAAATTCCAATTACCATGGCTATCTTTTGCATACCATCTTATTGAATGAC
This sequence comes from uncultured archaeon, assembly GCA_964415445.1. Lineage (GTDB taxonomy): Archaea > CAYQAE01 > CAYQAE01 > CAYQAE01 > CAYQAE01 > CAYQAE01. Next base: position 2,583 of record CAYQAE010000075.1, read on the forward strand.
TGCCTGCATCTAAATTACTAAAATAATAAAAATAATTATTACCTATATGGGTGGGAACAGTATAATTATGTCCATTAAATTCCAAAATTACTTGAGATAATGATACAGAATCATTCCAATTGCAACTTATTTTGTAAGATCTCTGTGGGACGTAATATGTGCTAAAATTAGAATCAACCGATACATCACTAAATAGGGGCGGATTAAGATCAATTGAAAAATAGAAAATATCTGATAAATTTATATTTCCAAAATCATCACGAGCTTGAATCCTTATTTGATGGCTTCCTTCATCTAAATTAGAAACTTCAAAATAACCATCCTTATCAGAATCAATATAGATTTGTGAATCTATATATATTTTAACTTCTTCTGCACTATCTAATTGATATTCTAAGGTAAAATCTTGAACATTTAATTTACTATTGTTTTCAATTGAAGTTAAATATATAGAGGGAGGAGTTAGATCAACTAAAATATATATAACTTTAGATGTATTTATATTTCCAGCATCATCTTTAACCTCGATATATAGAGCATGCACACCTTCTGGGATATTATCTATAGTATAGCTTTGTGTAGCTAATGTATAATCTCGCTCAACTATACCTCCTAAATGGATTTTTACATATCCTCCTGATAAATCGCTGGCATCTGTATTATAAAAAACTTCTAATTTGGATGAATTTATTTTAGTATTATTATTTATTGGATCTAAAAGAGAAATAAAAACAACAGTATCTTTTGTTATAGATATCTGCGCAAACGAATCTAGGTTTTTAGAATCATTTGCCCAAACTTCAATTACTTTTGTCTCGCCTTCTTGCCATCCACCAATAATATCTATAGTATCATTAAAATATGGAGGATTGAGATATGTTTTTTCTCCCCCATCTATTGTAAACCAAACTTTATCTAGCGTATAATCATCTACATCTACAATCAATTCAAAATTAGAATTATATTGACCACTAGATGTAATTATATCTAAATCAGGGCTTTTTGTATCAATTACTGTTAAAAATAATGTTTTATTAGATGGTAGAAAATTTTTATTCCCTGAATAGTTTGCAAATATTTTGTATGTTCCTAAAGGTAAATCTAAAACTTCTGTAGAATTAACATAGGTGTAAGGAGCAATACCTGAATATATTAACTCTAAAGTTCCTGAAAAATTAACATATAAATTAGCATAATCATTTAAAACAGTAGGTGGACTAATTGTTATCTCAAAACTATCTCCACCTTGAATACTTTTATTATCAAAAACATCATCTATTTCTAAACTAACAGATGAACTTGATTTGACAATACTATAATTATGAAAAGGAGTAGATACTTTATTGTAAGCACTATCTATAAAATGCCAACGATAAGTATAATTTCCTGCATCTAAATTACCTAAATTAAAAGAATAAAAATAACTATCTATTATATTGACAGAATAATTTGTAGAATATCCACTGCTATTGTTTAGCTCAAATAAAACAGTATGTAGGATATCATCATCTGAGACTGTAATATTAAATTGATAAATTCGAGAATAATCATAAGCTATTGGATCTTGAGGTGATACATTAATATCGCTAAAGATAGGTGGAGGATTTGTATCAAAACCGACTTCAAGAGGCGTAACATTTTCAGTGACTGTGGATGAACCTTCTTCTGCAGAATCCCAATATTGATCATCTCCTCGATAATCTGACATTAAATAAAATTCCATTTTATGTGAATTGCCTGCTGCAATTGAATAAGTATTATCATCAGATATACTAAATTTACAATTCTCACCTGATTGCAAAGTAAAAGTATTATCATCAAGTAAAAATCCAAAAAGATCATTATATTCAGGATTACTTCCAATTTCTGTAAATATAGTTACCCAAGTGTCAGCATCCCATGTTGAACCTGAACTCTTTTTACCATCATCTATACTCTCATTAATAAGCCCCCCTGAGCTATCATATGCTGTTATATTTCCATCATAATTTGATCCAAAAAGATCCCCATATACATCAAATCTTGCATTATGAGCCGCTGTATCTATATTTTCAGCTTGCAGAGTTATCTTCACATAATTTACTTTCTCATAAATTTCATAAATTATTTTAATGCTAAAATTGCCAATTGTGCCTGCATCAGCTATAATTTTATTCTCATAGAGTGTAAAACTTGAGAAATTGATAAAATTTGAATTAAAAGTAAAATTCATATAATTTAGAATTTCTCTATCTTCTCTGTAGTAAGAAGAATTACTAATTTCATTGTCTCTATCTTTTGTCCAGATCCTCACAGGTGAGCCAAAACTATATACACCACTCCCAGATACATTATAAGGATTAGATAAGAAAAATTTAATTTTTTCATTTTCTATCACATATAGGCCATTTGAAGTTAGATCTTCAAATATTTCCTGCTTTGTCTGATTAAAATAAACAGATGCAATTTCATAACTTGATTTGTGTTTTGGTGCAAAACCCTCTTTCATAATATCAAAATATATTCTATATGATCTATTTGAATTTGCATCCATCGTACCATTTAGAGTCCAAATAAGAGTTCCTTTATCTAAAGAAACATTATTCCAAATATATGGTATTCCTGATAATGTATCTCCAGGATAGATTATATTTCCTGAAAAATCATATTCTAGAATCCTAATTGAATTTGGATCAAAAGTTTTGCCAGAGCCTAACTTATTAGAGAAATTAACAGTATATTCAGCTATTGCATCCATTTGGGCAATATCAGGTGCAGATACATTAATTGACAACCAACTATGCCAATCACCACTAACTTTTGAATTTGGTTTGCGATCTAGAGTTATTTCACTGCCATAGGGGTGATTTGTAGGTATAAAATTAGATACAATTGATTTATTATGAACAATATTATAAAATGTAATATTATAATTTTCTTTTGGATTTGGAAACTCACAATATGCATCACCAGATAGATCACTAATTGTAGAGGCTACTATCTCACCAGATGAATCTTCAATGACTGCTTCAGTATTAGGTAAAACTTGGCCTAATTGATCATATACCCTAAAATAGTTCCAAGTATCATAAATTTGGAGGTTATGTGCTCTAATACCACCTGCTAAATCTCTATATCCCTGCTTAGAATATAAATTTTTAATTTCAGATGCAGAAAGAGCTCTTCCAAAAATTTTTACTTCATCAATTGATCCAGAGATATTACCAACTCTCGAACTAATTAAACGATCTGAATCACCAAAACCAATCTCTCCAGAAGTAACTTCACCTAATGTAGGTATTGAATCAGTGCCAACTAATTCTCCATCATAATATATAGAAATTTTATTGCCTGCCTCATGTACCCCCACAAAATAATGCCATTGATTTTCATCAAAAGGAGCAACAATTCGACTATATGATTGATCGCCTCTTATACCAAATCTAACTGTAGTATCACCTAAATCAAAACCATAAGAATCAGAAGTATGTCCTTTTAAAAAAATAGATCCATATTGGCCATAAGATCCATTGAACCACAGACAAAATGAAAAATTATCAGAAGAATCTAAATTAAAATCACCAAAATTAACATAATCATCTACACCATCAACTTCCAAAGCATTCCCATATTTTCCCTCTACCCAATTATTATCATTCATATTATATAATATTCCATTATTTTGAAACCCAGAGCTATCATTTGCAATATTTCCTGCTTCTTGATCCATTTTTAAATCTAAAATTAAACTTTTGGATAAATATAAAGCTTTGATTTCTCCATCAGATAGAGAATCATCAAACATTCTTACCTCGCTTATTGTTCCATTAAAATAAAAACCAGAATCAACAGCATTTTCAACATAATTTAGAATTCCACCACCATCCATTCTACCGATACCGATATCCCCAGGATGTTGGTATACTCTAGCACCGCTACCTATTCCAAATCTTTCTCCATTAAGATATGCCATAAATTTATCAGATTTTTCTTGATATTCGGCATCTTCTAATTTCAAAACTGCATGATACCAACAATTTTGAGAAATTGAAGTTGAAAACCATGTACCTTGCCAATCACTCTCTACAACCCCACGTTCATTATATCCACCTATCCATAATTTACCTCCCTCAATATAGATATTAAATCCACGCTCATTTCCACCTTCTTCATAAATAATTTGAGTACTTGTGATATCATCGCTAGTTTTAAACCATACACTAGTTGTTCTATCAGTCCATGGACCACCTAAATTTATACCTTCAGTATCTACAATATCAACATAATCATCTTCACCATCAAATTGAAGACCCCAACCATATTTATCATTTATCCACGTTGCACCGCTAATTGTACCATTAGTTTTATGAACTGAACTATCATTTACAAAATTACCGCTTCTCTCATCAAATTTAAGATAAAGAAGTTGTTTATCTTCTTCTGCAGGTAAAAGTCCTCCTGATAGAGAGTTGAAATAGATATTGTAATATTTACTTATACCCGCAGAGATATCAATTGTCCAAGTTACATTCAACTTATCATCAATTGAATAGTTTGAGACTTCATTTAGATTTTGTCCGTCTTCTGTACATTCAAATACTCGAATAGAATCAGTATTAATTATTGCATCTTGGCCAATTTTTGAAAAAACACCATACGATATTAGAGAAACACCTACTTCATAATCTTGTTTTTCAACAGAAGAAGTAACATTCACTGATATCCCATATGGCCAATGTTCGTTTACCCAAGTATAGGGTACTTTTTCTAATTCAATATAACCTTTTAATACATCATAAGTTGAAGCAGTTTTATATTTAGGATGGTAAGCTTCAATTTTGTCAGGAATAATATAATGGAAAGACTCATCAACTGAAGAATAGCTAAATTTACCAGAGATATCAGTTTTTCCTGATGCAATAATTTCTCCATCTTTATAAACTCGAACATCTGCATTGGAGATAGGACTATATGGAAAATTACTTTCACGAACATAAATAGGTATATCAACAGTTTTTCTTAAGATATAAAGTGCATTTGCAGTTGGTTGATCACCCTTAAATCTATATCCGTTTGGAAAAGATCCATCTATATTTTGCTTTTCTAATAAAATTTCATTTGCAAAAAAATCATAAATATCTGCTTCCAAATATCTCTCAATTTCATCTCTAAAATAGGAGATCATATCATAAAGTGCTACCATATCGTATAAATGTTTGGTTTTAGATCCAACATACCAATCAGTTTCATCATAATTATTCCATCTATTTTTTATATAATTTAAGCCATTATAATACATATCAGAAGTATAATCTTCTGTAAACATTAGACAATTCAAACCGGATGCAGTTCTAGCCAAAGTACTTCCCGTTGAACTTACCCCATACCCAAATCCCGAAGTTCCATCGCCATCAGGTATAGCACTATAATAAATATAATTATACAATTCCGTTTTTACCCAATTTGAAATATTAATATCCCATTCTTTCTCACCTAACATTAACCCAATCATAGGCCATTTGGTTGTAGATATATCTGAAGATAGAGAATTCCAAGAATATCTCCAACCGCCCCTATTTTCTTCATTGCCGAATTCTTCATAATCATCATCCGTTCCAGTATATCCGCCTTCACTTTGCCCCCATGAAGCCATATCAGCCATATCTTGAACTATATCAAAATATGTCATGCCAGCAACATCACCAACTTGTGCAACTAAACTTTTGTTCCTCGCAAAAACTACAGCGAGCATTGTTGGCCCAAATTCGTATATTTCCTTGGCTGAAGAAACACCAATGCCATAACCATTATTATTTGTATCAGGATTACCTAAAGGACAATTTGAATCTGATGAAATAGATTGAATATACATATTTGAAAATAAATAATTCAAACCAGATGTTACATCAAAAACATACGGATCTTCACTCATATTTCCATCAGGCAGATGACTATGTTTTTCAAATGCCATAACAGCGGTAGCGGTAGGAGATATAGTATATGAACCAGTTGTCCAATATCCTCCATATTCCCCATCATAAGTACCTCTATTCATCTGTTTGTGTAAATACCAAAGACCTTCATCGATTGCAATATTTACTTTTGTTTCATTTGTTTCTTCTTTTACCTCGATATAATATTCATCACTAAAATTATAACCACTATCATTCCATACAATTAATTTAGCTGTAAAATTACTTCCAACACTTCCACTATATGTAGCTTTAGTTTCGATGTTGTAAGCATCATATATAGAATTATATTCATAATCTACTACTTCATTGCTAAATAATTTTTCACTACTTAAAGTTCCATTTCCAAAATCCCACGAATAATTATATAAACTATTACTAGAGTTATAAACAACAGCCTTTAATGTTATATGCGCTCCACCATAAGTATCATGAGGAATGGAAGGCATTTGAGAGATCCAAGGCACACATATAACTTTTGGAGGATCTGCAAGAACATTATTTGCATTAAAGGAAATAGCGAATAATAATATCAAAATAAACTTCCTATTAAACTTATTCATTATTATCACGCCCTATAAATTTTCTAAAATTATTATAAATATTTTTAAAAGAATGATGTAATCTATTATTTCTTATCTTTTTGGGATTTATTGAAATAATCCCAAAAAAACTACAAGAAACTAAAGTGACAAGAAATATCAAATAAAATATAGTATTTTCAGATGAATCATTTTCATCTATAATTTCATCATAATGCTTAGAATAAATCATAAAAACTAAAAGTGTATCAGAAACATTATTTCCAGCTTTATCTACTGCTATTATTGTAATATTATAGGTACCTATACCTAAATTTAGATTTATTTTTTGCGAATCATCTAAAATTGTTCTATTATATACATTA
>CAYQAE010000076.1:0-9394 GCA_964415445.1 uncultured archaeon
ACATATTAAAAGTATAATAAACTATAAATCAGTCTTTATAAATTAAAAAACAAAAAAATTACCCACTAAAGCTAATAATAAGCAATTTAATCAAAAATAGATATCAACTTATCAAAAATGAACAGAACAATCTTTTTAAGTAAAAGAAATGCCTATCCATTATGGATTTTTTAGAAAAACTTGAAGCCCTAAGGGACGGAGAGATTGTTCTGATATATGACAAAGATGGAAGAGAAGAAGAAACAGATCTAACAGTATTATCTGACAAAATTACTCCAAAAAAAATAGCATTTCTAAGAAATAATGGAGGCGGGCTAATTTGTCAGTGTATCCATCCAAAAGTAGCAGAAAAACTACAACTACCTTATATGCATGAGATATACAAAGAAGCAAGTGATAAATATCAAACAATTAAGATGTTTTCAGATTCAATCCCCTATGATAGAAAATCATCATTTTCCCTATCGATTAATCATATAGACACCTATACCGGTATCACAGATAATGATCGATCAAAAACCATCACAGAGATGGCAAAATACACGAAAGAAGCCACGAAATCAGGCAAAAACAGACAATTGATTGAAAAATTTAGCTCAAATTTTAGAATTCCAGGACATGTCCCCTTGCTTATTGGAGATAAAAAACTAATTTATGAAAGATATGGACATACCGAATTATCACTAGCTCTAGCTCTTATTGCAAATACCACCCCATCCACTACAATATGTGAGATGATGGATCAAAAATCAGGTGAAGCACTAAATAAAGAAAATGCAAAAAAATTTGCAAAAGATAACAATTTAGCTTTTTTTGAAGGAATAGAAATTGAGAAACATTTTAGAGAGAACTTTTTACTCAAATATAAGTAACACTAAATTTATAAGTAGATCTTTTTTCATTCTGTTTTTATGAAAAAGATAGGCCTATGCGATACAACTTTTGCAACAGTTAATATGGGCAAATTAGCTAAAAAACGTATCCAGGGTTTAGGATATGACATAGAAATTGTGAGAAAAACTGTGCCTGGAATTAAAGATCTTCCGGTTTGTGCAAAAAAATTGATAGAAGATAATCAGTGTGACATCGTAGTTGCTATGGGTATGCCAGGAGATCAACAAATAGATAAAATGTGTGCAGATCAAGCATCAAACGGAATTATCAATGCACAACTTATGACAAATACCCATATAATTGAAGTATTTATCCATATGGATGAAGCTAAAACTAAAAGAGAGCTATATGAAGTTGTAAAAAATAGAGTAGAAAAACACATAGATAACGCAATTAATCTAATATTTAATGAAAATAAGTTAATTGAAAATGCAGGGTGTGGACTACGTCAAGGATATGAAGATGTGGGCCCAATAAAATAAGGAGGTGTAGTTAAAATGACTAAATTAGCAATAGTATGTTCTGAATTTAATTATGATCTAACTTATATGATGTTAGAGCGAGCAAAGGAGCATGCAAAATTTTTAGGAGTAGAAATTGAGGAGATAAAAAAAGTAGCTGGAACCTATGATATGCCCCTAGCTATCAAAAAAATGGTACAAAAACAAAATATCGACGCAATTGTAGCTTTAGGTTGTGTAATTCAAGGTGAGACCAAACATGATGAGGTTGTTATGCAACATGCATCAAGAAAAATTACAGATCTATCATTAGAATATGAAAAACCTATCGCTTTAGGCATCATTGGGCCAGGTGTTACCAGAGTGCAAGCTACAAAAAGAATAGATTCATATGCTAAGCGTGCGGTTGAATCTGCAATAAAATCACTAAATGCAATTAAATAAAATGTATACAATTAAATCTAAATTAGCATTAGTTGGCAGAGAACTGAAAAAATCGAAAAAAAACATTATCATAGATCAGAAAAAAATCAAAAAAATTTCAAATAAAGTTGAGGGTGAAATAATCAAATGTGATATCGCCCTACCTGCATTTATAAATTCACATATACACATTGGAGATTCTTTTTTATACAAAAAAGTAGAATTAAAAGATATAGATGAGCTTTTTGGAAAATATGGACTAAAGCAAAGAAAATTAGAATCTGCAGATAAATCTACAATAATTTCTGGAATTAAAAAATCACTAAATATGTTAGAATATAGTGGAACTACTACTTTTTGTGACTTTCGAGAAGGAGGTATAGATGGTATAAATATTCTAAAAGATGCACTAGAGGGTAGAGATATCAGATCAATTATTTTGGGAAGACCAAAAAAAACAGAATTGAAAGATAAAGTAATTAAACAAATTTTAGATATCTGCGATGGTCTAGGTCTTAGAAGCCCAAATGATTGGAGAGATTCAGAGCTAGATAAGTTCAAAAAAATATCAAAAGGTAAATATCTCACAACTCATGTATCTGAAACTAAAGAAGTTATAGCTGAATCAGAAGAAAAATTCAATTTAGATGATTTGATTCGTGCAGAGAAATATTTTGATATCTTAGTTCATGGAAATTGTTCTAAAAAAATATCAGATAAACCAATAATAGTGTGTCCTAGATCTAATTTTAAGATGAATCTAGATCTACCTAAAATTGAAAAATACATAGAGCAAAAAAAACTTATAGCTTTGGGAACTGACAATTGTATGCTCAACAGACCAAATCTATTTTCTGAGATGAAATTTATCCAAAAAAACTACCAAATAAATGAGAGAGAAATTCTAAAGATGGCTTCCACAATCCCCTCAGAGATATTTAAGATCAAAACAGGAAAAATAGAATCAAATTTTTGGGCAGATCTTATCCTTTTAGATAACATCGACTTAAATTCACCATATAAATCTATAATTGATAAAGGTTATGATAATATCAAAGATATACTATCTGGAGGTAGATCAATATATGCTAAATAGACCTTATGTAATTATAAATTCAGCATCTACCCTAGATGGGAAGATTTCAAAAGACAAAAAGGGACTTAAGATTTCAGATAAAAATAATCTAATCTATGTGCACAAACTTAGAGATAAGGTAGATGCAATAATGGTAGGGATAAATACAGTTGAGATTGATGACCCTATGTTAGATGTAAGATACATAGAAAAAACAAAAGATCCAAAGAGGATAGTAGTAGATTCTTTGGCTAAAATTAGTATAGATTCACAAATCATAAAGACTGCAGATAAAATTGAAACTTACCTTGCAACTACAGAAGGTGCAGATTTAGAAAAAATTGAGAAACTAAAAAGTTTAGGAGTCAAAATTATAGTCTGTGGGGGCAGAAGATGGGTGGATCTATCTATTTTGATGGAAAAACTTAATCAGATGACAATTAAAAAAGTCCTAGTTGAGGGCGGAGCTAGGCTAAACTATTCGATAATATCAAATGATCTATTTGATGAGATAAGAATCACAATTGGACCATATATAGTGGGAGGAAAAGAATATAAAACATTCACAGATGGTTTGGGGTATAAATCTGTAGAAGATTCAAAAAAAGTCAGACTAAAAAATATTAAAAAAATAGATGACTTTGTGATTTTAAAATATACACCTATCAAATAAAATTCATGTTTTTTTGATATGAAATGAAAAAATAGGGGGGGATGGGGGGAGAGGTCAAAACAGTCACTTATATTGTTGTATCTCTTTGTTTTAAAGTTTTCTATATAAATTGCATATAAGAAATATATATGAGATATATATTTTATATATACGAAATATATATTTGGTTCTTTGGGCGTAAAATTATCAAAAGAAGCCCAAATCAAGCTATTTTAGATTGGTGTGAATAGAGAGTATCTCGCAATTTAGGGGTATATCCGCTTTTTTTTATCCAATTGAGGATATCATGTTCCTCTAAAATTTTAGAATTGAGATACAAATTACTTTTTGTAATATTTTCTTCAATCAAAGTTCCTCCAAAATCATTAGCACCGCATGAGAGAGTATCTGCTGCCAACTTTGGACCTAGTTTTACCCAAGAAGTTTGAATATTTGAAATAGAATTTATAAAATAAATTCTACTTATTGCAATCATCTTAAAATCAAGATTGTCTTCATCTGTTTGATCCAATTTATCATTATTTTTAATGTAGCGAAGTGGAATAAATTCAGTGAATTTTTTAGTTTTATTTTGAATTTCTTTAATTTTTTTCATGTGTTTCACTCTTAAATTTGCATCTTCAATATGTCCATATAATATAGTAGAAGTTGAGGGAATATCTAGAGAATGAGCCTTTTTTATAACATCTACCCATGTATTTGAATCAATCTTTTGTGGGCATATCTCTTTTCGAATACTATCATCTAAAATTTCAGAAGCAGTTCCACAAATGCTACCCAAGCCTACTTCTTTTAGTGATTTTAATACTTCTTCTATACCAATATCTGCCTTTTTAGAATAATAGGATATTTCCATAGGAGAGAAAGCATGAATATGAATTTTAGGATACCTCTTAGATATTTTTCCCACCATATGTAGAATATAATCAAAATCTATATCTTCATTTAGTCCGCCTTGGATACAAACTTCAGATATTTTAAAAGGCAGGGCTGAATCTATTTTTTTAAATATTTGATCCAAACTAAGAGTATATGCATCTTTTGACTTTTTTTCTCTTCTGAATTTACAAAACAAGCATCTGTTTTTGCAAATATTTGTAAAATTAATGTTTCTATTAACTACATATGTGACCTTTTTTTCAAATTTATCATAACATATGCGCTTTGCAACTAACAAAAGTGCTTCTAGTTCACTATTTTTAACTTCAAATAAATTATTAGCATCTTTGTCAGTAATATTTTTTCGATCCATTGCTTTTTGCAAAATATCTTCAATTTTAGGATCTATTTTTTGAAATAATCTATCTAGATACATGAAAACTCAGACCTAACATAACCTTCATAATCCACTATATTTTGAACTTTTTGAAAAAAATTTCCAATATATTTTTTTTGAATAAATTGAGGATATACACCAAGACGCTCCTTTAGGAGATATCCGCGAATAGACAACTCATTTTTTAGTTCTATCAGATTTGGCCAACTAAATTTAGGATTGATATAATCAGAAGTAACATCAGATATTCCACCAAAATCATCTATACCATAGGGTAGCAAATCAAGATAACTTGGGGTAATATTAGGTGGAATTTGCAAAGATACATCAGGTAAGATAAGTTTTGCTAAAATTAAAACAGTTTTTAGCTCTCTAAAGCTAATTTGGGAGGTAGAACTTAAGATACACTTTTGCAAAATGATCTCTTGAATTGATCCATACTTTCTCTGAATTTTTCTGAGTGCAAAAAGACTATCAGTTCTATCTAAGTTTGTCTCACCCACACCAAGCAATATTCCAGTAGTTGTTGGTATATTTAATTTTGCACATTTTTCTAAAAATTTAAGTCTTGTCTTTGGATTTTTCTCTTTTGAATTTTTATGAATTTTATAAGATAGATTAGAATTTGAAGTCTCAAGCATGAGTCCAATCGAAATTAAGGTGTCTCGAAGTGTTTTTATCTCATCAGATGAGATTACACCTAAATTTAGATGTGGAAAAAGTCCATATATATCATATATATATTTACATATATCAGATATATATCCAACCATAGAAGAATATCCAAGGCTACAAAGCCTATTTTGGATAAACTCATAGGTATCTGGAGATTGACCGCAAGTTATCAGAGCTTCTTTTGTCTTTGTTAATTTTGCAGAGGATAAAATAGGATCTAGATCATTTTTTTCTAAAAATGAATATTTTGAATCCTTTTCATTGTCTCTAAAATTGCAATATGTGCATCTATTTTTGCAAAAAGTAGATATAGGTAAAAAAACGTTTTTTGAGAAAGTAATTACTTTATTTGAAAAATCCCCTTCTAATTCTAAGTTAAAATTAGAAAAATTAGCAGTTAAATCTGATAAAGTATCATAGGATATTCCAAATTTTTTTTCATATTTTGATAAAGATTCTATATTTATCTTTATCGATTTTCCATTCTTTTTCATAATCATACTTTGGCCTAACTTTCTCAAAAGTGATTTGATTAGCTCTTATTTCATTTTTTATAAAATCAAGATTAGATTTGAGATATGAAACATCTGATGATTTTGAATCTATAGCCACTTCGATTTTTTGCATCTCGTCTAATTTCATGTCTTTGCGCATATCATTTATACGTCTTACTATTTCTGCAGTAATTCCTTCTTTTATAACTTCATCGGTTAGGGTTGAGTCAATAAATATATCCCCATATTCAGATGATATGTGTGATATATTCTCAGGTAGCTCTTCGATAAATTCAATATCATCTTGATCTAATTGATAATCTGTGCCTTTATAATTTAGGATATATGATTTTTGCTCTCTGAATTTGTCCATTATAGATTTTGAATCCATATTTTCAATATGTTTTGCAATCTCTTGCATCTTTTCTTTAAATTTTGGTCCTAATTTTTTGAAATTAGGCTTTATTTTATACTTAATTTCTCCAAATTTGGATCCAACGTCTAAAATTTCTAAATTAAGGGTATTAATTTGTGACTTATAAAGATTCTCTAAATTAATTAATGCTTCTTTTATATTTTCATTTTTTGGAATACATATAGTATTTAGAATAGGCCATCTTAATTTTCTATTTATTTTTTGTCTGAGCGAAGCCGTCTTTTCAACTAAATCAAAAACTACTTCCATGTTATCCTCTAATTTCTCATCAATTAAAGGATTATCCACTTTAGGCCACTTATTTAGATGAATTGATTTAGGATCTTTTGGTTTTTTCAATAAATTCTGGTATACATATTCAGAATAATAAACTGTAACAGGAGCTAATATCAAAATGAGTTTATATAGGGTATAATACAAAGTATTATATGCATCTAATTTTTCTTTGCTCATCGCTTCTTGCCAAACTCGTCTTCTGACAAATTTAATATAACTACGTGAAAAATCATCTAAAATAAAAGCCTGAAGCATTCTCATTGCTTTGTGAAATTCATAATTTGAAAAATAATCTTCGATAGCCATCTGTAAAGAATTTATTTTAGATAAAATCCATCTATCTTCAGATATTAAATCATCTCTTCCCTTATAGAATTTAAGATCTGTTTTTTTAGCATCAAAATCATCCAATGAATAAAATATATTTATAAAAGATGCAATATTCCAAAGAACATTCATTATACGATTTACAACATTTATTTCATCCCAATTAAACTTTAAATCTTCCCAAGGTGCTGTAGCCCAAAGAAAATAATATCTTGCTACATCAACACCGTATTTTGAACATATCTCGTTTGGAGAGACCGCATTTCCTAAAGATTTGGACATCTTATGTCCTTCTGAATCTAGAGCAAAACCATGCATTAAAACATTCTTATAAGGCATTTTGTCAAAACAGATGATAGATGCGGCTTGTTGAGAATAAAACCATTTAGTAACTTGATCATGTCCTTCTGTGATAAATTCAGCTGGCCATAATTTTTTAAACTTCTTATCATCTTTAGGATACCCCAATGATGCCCATGAAGCAATTCCCGAATCAAACCAAACATCTAAAACGTCAGGTATACGATTCATCTCGCCCCCACATCTACATTTTATTTTTATCTCATCAATGTATGGTTTGTGTAGATCAATATCAGAATATATATCAGATATAGATTTTGATTTTAATTCGTCTAAAGATGAGATTACTTCGTAATTTCCACACTTACAAATCCAGATAGGGATAGGTATTCCCCAATATCTTTGACGTGATATACACCAATCTCCTACATTTTCTACTCCATTTTCATAACGATCATGCACCCAATGTGGATTCCAAGTTACATTTTTTTTGTTTTCTTTTAGTAATTTATCTTTAATCTTATTTATTTTCAAAAACCACTGTTTTGTAGCTCGAAATATAAGTGGAGTCTTACACCTCCAACAATGAGGATAAGAGTGTCTAGTTTTTCCAAGTTTTAGTAAAATACCTTTTTCTTTGAGCCTTTTGCAAATTATATCATTTGATTCTTTTATATCAAGGGCGCTATATTCTCCTCCATCTTCAGTAAATGCACCTTTTGAAGATACAGGATTGAAAACAGGCAGATTATACTTTTTTCCAATATTAAAATCTTCTTCTCCGTGTCCTGGTGCAGTATGAACTAACCCAGTACCATCAGAGACAGTTACCATCTCATCTAAGACAACGCTATGGATATAAGGATAATCATTTTTTGTAAACTCTTTTTGTTTTGGTATTTCATCAAAAAGAGGGTGAATATACTGCCATTTAAATAACTCTTCTCCATCTATTAAATCAAATAGCTGATAATCAAAAATACCTACTTGTGACATTACTTTATCTACTAAAGGCTCTGCAATGATCCATAACTCATCTTTAACTTTAACTTTAGCATATGTGTGCTCAGGATGCGCTGTTACAGCCACATTTGCAGGTAAAGTCCAAGGAGTAGTTGTCCAGACAATGAGATATGTATTTTTTTGATTTTTGACCTTGAATCTTAAATAAATAGATGCATCTTCCACTGTTTTATATTCTCCACGCACTTCATGTTCTGCTAGGGCGGTCTCACATCTAGGACACCAAAAAATAACTCTAAAATCTTTAGATAATAATTCTTTCTGGCTTGCTTTTTTTAAAGTCCACCATGCAGATTCAATGTAATCGTTTGTCATAGATACATATGGATTATCCCAGTCCATCCATATCCCTAAATGCTTAAAATCTTTAGCCATTATATCTATATGCTTGTTGGCCCAATTTTTACAATTTTTAATAAATTCAGCTAAACCAATCTTATGTATATCCTTTTTAGAATTTAAATTAAGACTCTGTTCAACCTTAACTTCAATTGGTAGACCATGACAATCCCATCCTGGCTGTTTTGTCACATTATAATCGTGCATTGTTAAATATCTAATGTATGTATCTTTCAAAATTTTATTCCATGCAGTACCTAAATGGATTGAACCACTAGCATAAGGTGGGCCATCTAAAAAATATTGGTCCTTACCGCCTTTTTGAGAGATATAACTACCTATAACATCTTTTTTAGACCAATAATCTTTCATAGATGATTCTATCATTTCGATATCATATTTATCGAATTTATTATTTCCCATATTTTACGCCTCTATCTTATAAACACGTCCAACCAACACTAAATATTTAAAATAAACTAAAAAATTTGAGTTTGAAAAGATAAAATTCCTATTTCTATGAAACACACTAAAATATATATTTAATATATATTTCGTGATAAAATAATTTGTGAAAAAAGACAAATAATTCATTTTTGATGGTATATATAATATATATAAATTTAATTAATACTTAATACCATTTTATAAAATAAAGAAATATTTATTCTAAAAATACTAATTCATCTGCTCCTTCATCTTCGTAGAATTGTCCAAATTCA
>CAYQAE010000077.1:0-9049 GCA_964415445.1 uncultured archaeon
GTGCTCTTCCGATCTAATATCAGCTTCGATGCATCTTTCTCTGCAAAATACAACTTTTTGGTCATTTTTTATCATATCCACTACTTCAAGTGGGGTGAATTTTTTCTCATCAATACTTTCAATTAATTTTAAGTTGAGGGCCAAATCAATAGTGTTTGTGTGGTAGATAAATCTTACAATCTCATCTGTATATTCATCTGCTAGCTTAGTTTTTACAAAATCTCGATACATCTTGGTAGCTTCATCCATAACTATGTTCTTTAGTTTTTCATATTCTTTATTTTTTTCAATATCATCTCGACTTCCTGTAACTTTTAGGTTATCATAGTTTATAACACCAGAGATACTTACAAAATCTTCTTTTTTGACATAAATTCGCTTCTGCAAAATTGATATACCACTAGATCTTTTTATACCTATAATTCCCTCAATTCCATCTTTTTCTATATTTCTAGTAAATATTGCATTAAATGATGTAAAATCTTTGTTTATTTTTTTCCCATTTATATATAGAGGTATTTTTAGATATCCACAAACTCGACTGATATATTCAATTACTTCTTTTTTAGAAAAAGCTCCCCAACAATAGACTTTTGTTCCATATTTTCGATCTGATTTTTTTACTAAATTCTTTTGTGGTGTCATCAATACTTTTGAACCTATTTTATCTTTTGCAGTATCTACCAACACTTTATTTGATAAATTAAGAGAAGCTAAAAATCCTATACCATAATATCCAATATCTTCATCCCTAGATTTTGTAGTAGCACCAATTGTAGTTAGATATTTTTCAATCTCTTTTTCTGACATACCTATGCCATCATCTTCTATGGTAAGCAGATTAGGTGTGATTTCAATTGCAATCTTTTTTGGGTTAGAGTCTACTGCATTTTGAATTAGCTCACGTAATGCAGTTAATTTCTCTGCATATAAGTCTCCACCAGAGAAAAAGCTTAGGATTTTTTCTGTATCTACTTTCCAATCAATTTGGCTAGATTTATCTGCAAATTCGTCTTCTATTTTTTTTAGATCATTATTCATCTTAATCTATACCCACAGTATTTGCAAAATTTTTCTCTATCTTCATAAAAATTTTGACAACTTGGACATTGACCCAATTTGGGAAGATTATATTTTTGTTTTTTGTTTTGGGAATTTAGGGAATCTTTATATCCAATTTGATATGTATATTTAAATAAATTTATACCTATCCCTACAAATATGAGAGTTTGATAGAATGCATAATCTAGAGAGATTACCAAATTATATTTTTCTAAATTTAGTTTTTCTATCATATTTAGAAATGTATATACATAGAAAAATTCAATTAAATGTCTCAAAAATCCGCATCCTCCACTTAAACCTAGATGAGTCTTAAAAAAAGCTTTTTCTACAAAAACTAATGAGGCACTAGCTAGTGCAATATAGACAATTATTAAATAATCAAATAACTCAACATTGAATCCATAATGCTCTGCAACACTAATTGTCAAAATAGGTGCTATTGCCATACTAATTAGTGTTTTTGCAGCAAAAAGAATACCTCTAATTATTTTCATTATAATCACATCTTCTTTGAATATGTAAAATCAAATCCTATAAATTTCTGGGATCTTAAATTGTAGTCTCCATCAACTGAGACTACTAAATATTTATCAATAGAGCTATCATAAAATATAGATGAGTTAACTCTAAGAAAAATTGATTCACGCCAATTCGAGTTCGTTTCAAGCTCAATATCTAGATTATCTTTAGCTAAAATCTCACCTTCGATTGAATCTCTTCTGATTTCAACTACAATTTCTGTATTTTCTATGCTAAAAAATTGGCCATCATATGTTAGTTTTGGTATTACTTCATACAATAATGTAGTATTGTTCTGTGGTGTAGTATTTATCTCATCAAAATCATATTCAAATTCTTTAGCATCATTTGTAAGCATTGCTGCAATTAAAGCTAGACCTATTGCAAACAGGGAACTTATAACTCTTAGGAAAATAAAAAATCCTTTTTTTGAATTCATTCTATTTCTAAATTTAGTTCATTAATTTTTATTAGTTTCTTGATATTTTTATTTTGGGTGATATATTGATTATAGCTGAGCTGACTGTGGTGCCCATAGGCACTTCTAATCCTAGTGTTAGTAGATATGTAAAGATTGCATTAGATGAGATTAAAAAAATAGGTCTAAAATATCAATCATCTGCGATGGGAACGATAATTGAGTCAGAAAATATCGATGATATATTTTTGGCTATAAAGAGAATTCGAGAAGTTTTATTTGGACAAGATATATTGCGATTAGTAACTACACTAAAATTGGATGAAAGACGTGATAAAGAAGCAAGTATTGATCAGAAGTTAAAATCGATATTAGAGTGAATTTATTCATCTTTTTTTAGTGAAAACAAAAGACTACCTATTATAGAGATTGCAATTGCAGAGATTGTAAGATAACTTAGGGTAAATAATGTAGTTGAAAAGTTAGTACCTCTTATCATTATTCCTCTAATATCAGATACTGCCATAGTTATAGGAATTAATTCTGCAATGGATTGTGCAAAATGTGGCATAAAATCAACTGGCCAAAATTGGCCACAAAAAAATGCAAGTGGAATGTTAACTAACATTGCACCATATAATGCTTGATTTGTACTCTTTGTTAGTGCAGATATAGTAATTCCTATACTTACACTGAAAAAAGCAGTTAATATACACAAAAATATTAAGCCATAGATTGATCCGTTTATAGGTACAGCAAATACAAAATATGCAAATAAAATTAAAATTGCAGATTGCAAAATTACAATAAATGTATTTGCTAATATTTTTCCTATAATTATGTTATACTTTTTTGCAGGAGTTGTTGCAATTCTATATAGGAGTCCTGATTCACGTTCTTTTGATATACTCAAAATAGTCCCTATGATTCCAGTAAGCAAAATTGATGTTATAATAAGCCCAGGTGTGATTTTATCAATGTATCTAACTTCTCCATATGCATTATGTGTTTCTATTTCAACTCCAGGTGGATTTAAATATTCTTCTAGTAATTGATTTGTGATATTATTTTGAACTCTCTCAATTACATATCTAACGCTATAATCAGATGCGATAACAGAATTATCAACATAAACTTCTATAGTAACTTTTTTGCTTACCAACTCAATTTCTTTTTCATAATCTTCAGGTATCACAATAATTGCAGAAATTTCTCCTTTTTTCATAACTTCTTTTGCACTATCTATAGATCCATACATTTCTGTATCTTTAATATAATCTTTAAAAAGAAAAATGGTTTTATTTGAATAGCTAGAATTATCTAAATCAACAATAACAATTTTATTTTCTTCAAATAATTCACTTTCACCTTCAGATAGGGAAATACCAATTATTCCTATTATTACAATAGGATAGATTATTTGAAATATAAAAGCAATGTGATCACGTATTGTTCTCTTAATCTCCTTTATAAATTCAGTAGGAATTTGCAATTTTCTCTCCTGTGTGAAAATAATATAAAAAATCAATAGATGCTTTTTGAAATTTTATCTTATCTATTAG
Organism: uncultured archaeon; assembly: GCA_964415445.1. Taxonomy (GTDB): domain Archaea; phylum CAYQAE01; class CAYQAE01; order CAYQAE01; family CAYQAE01; genus CAYQAE01. The sequence goes on from CAYQAE010000077.1 coordinate 3,565, forward strand.
ATCACTATCACATTTAGAAATTATTTCTTTTAGTATTTTATATCCGTCATCTGTTAAAAAAAGATATTCATTCTCTTTTTCGATTGGTTTATATTTAGAAAAATCATATTTTTTTGTAGTTTGTATCTGAAGAATTTCTCTACCTTTAGAAATTGAGTTTAGGGTGTCATCTAAAATTAGTTTATTATCATGTAAAATTGCTAATTTGGTTGCAATTTTTTCGACATCTGAAAAATTGTGGGTTGAAATGATTAGAGATTTTCCCATATTCTTAAGCTCTAAAATCATTTTTTTGACTATATCTAGGGAGTCTTTATCCAATCCTAAATAAGGTTCATCTAGAAGGATTATTGTAGGATCATTGATAAGTGCAGTGATGATATTGAGTCTTCTTTTCATTCCATGGGAGAGTTTTTTTACATATTTATTTTTTACAAAATTTAAATTTGCCAACTCAATTAGATTTTCTGCTTTTTTGTCTAAAATTGGATTTTTTATATTATGTAATTTACCAAAATAGGTTATATTTTCTTTAGTTGTAAGATCAGGATATAGCCATATCTCTTCTGCTGCATATGATAATTTTTTGGGATTAATGTTGATTTTTACTTTACCTTTTGTTGGTTTTATAAGGCGTGATATTATTTGCAAAAGTGTAGTTTTTCCACATCCATTTTTTCCAATAAGTGCAATGCATTCATTAGCTTTTAAAGTTAAATTAACTTCTCTAAATACTTCCTTTTTATGAAATGACTTTAAGATATTCTCTAAGCTCAGAAGTTCATTATTTTCTTTCTTTTCCATATTTGAACTTATAATAAAAAAAAAGAAAAAGGTGGTTTAAATTTTGAAACCGTCTTTTATTGATCTATTTTAATTCTGCTGTAGAGATCATCATCGTATCTATCATCTATTGATTTTTGTTTTTTTCTTTTGCCTGCCATAGATGCAATACCAGCTAGGACTATTATTCCTACAATTATTGCTAAAAATAACATCATTGAAGATTCTTCGTCTTCACTTAGATCTAATTCATCTGGTACGATAAGTCCTGCAGCAGAAGCACCATCTCTAGCTTTATTATAAAATAGTGCTGCATTTTCGGGGTCATTACTATATAGATACTCTTCAGCTTGATCTAAATCTCGTTCAGATTGTCTAATTTCTTCTCGCCACTGTTCAAGTGTCTTTGTTTGATTCTGAAAAGTCAAAGTAGATTGACCTGCTTTTTCTGCTTCATTTATTTGCTGTTGTAATTCCATCAAAGTATTTTTTAGCTCTTCAATCTTTGCTTGAATTTCCAGATATTCCTCTAGTGCATTAGAATCTACACTATAGGTTATACCATCTGTATCTGATAGAAGATCTACACTTCCTTTAGTATAATCTATGCTAGTACCATTTGTCCATGTTGTACCTAATGGAAGATAATCACTTTCGATGTAGTCTGGTACAATTATTATCACTTCATTGGGGTCTGCATCAAATACTTCGCAGAATTTAGATACGTTAAATAGCCAATCCCCACTGCTAGTTTTAGTAGTTAACCCTTGAACTAATAATTTAATTTGCACAACTTCTGTACCATGTGTATCATTTGAAGTTGCAAGCATCTTTAAGCCAATATCATGTACATAAATACTTTCTCCAGTCGCTTCAAATAGCATTTCAGTAATTAATGTTTTCATTTTGTTGATATTTACGTCTCCCTCAAAAGCAAATGCATCTTTTCCTTTAACAGTTGTTTTTTCAAAATCAAAGTCTAGATTGTAAAATTCGATCTCACCAAGTTTAGTCAACCATTCTGATGCATTTTGGTCTTGAGTTGCTATTGCGTCTATAAATATATTTGGCATTCTAAGTAGTCTTCTGTAGCCATCATCTGTAAAATTGTCGATCATTCCAAAGTCAAAAGTAATTGCTGTATCATTTTTTTCCATCAAAAATAGTAGATGATGTGCTTCTGGGATCTGTTTGATATCTTTTAGACCATCTGGAAAATTTTTATAGATCATAGATAAATTATATGTTCTTCCAGTATGATTAATATACATTCTATCGTCTGTTGCGTTCAAAAGTAGATATTGCTCAATTTGTGTATCTGTCATAGATTTTATTCCTAAAACTAAATTTTCTGCAACGTCAATTACTTCTTGTGGTTGCTCTCCGCTCATCTCTGTTTTCATAGTTGCAAGTGCAGCATCAATCAAACCTTTAATAGATGTCCTTGTTGCATTGATTCCTGTTACATTTATCACTATATTCATATTTTCGTATTGATCTTCGCCTTGATTAGTATATTTCAGAGTTGAATTTATATGGAAATCATTAAGCTCTAAATTTATAAGTGACATTATAAAAGAAATCACTGCACTATCTGTATTTACATCTTCTGCTAATATGTATGCATTAACTAAATTTTCTCCAGCAGTGCGTACATAACTCATATTTGTAATATTAATACATATATCTCTTGTTATATTAGTATTACTTACAAATTCGCTGATATTAAATGAATGGACATTATGCTCTACCATATAAGTCAATGTTGTATTTAATGCTGTTAAATTTGCTTGCAAATTTGCATTAGTTGTATTTGCAATTTCTTCATTTAAATTGCCGAAAATATCTGAAAAAATTTCATCTTTAAAATTTGACAAATTTATTGGATTCATCGGATCTTCAAAAGGTCCACTCCAATTTAGTTCTACCATATGTCCTTTTAAGTAAAATAAATCATCAGTGAAATATCCATCAAGTTCTAATACTATTGGGGGGTTACTATAGTCTACAGTTACATTATTTGCACTAATATTTACATATACTTCTTTTGTTTTTACATGTTGATCCATCTTTATGTAATTAAATGGCCAATCTCCATCTTGTTCATTTTTCAATTCTATATATGAGTCCATATTAAATAGCCCATCCATGTAGTCTTGTTCTATTCTAAATACTTGTATTGGAAAATCATCTTGATCTGCAACTGGTATTTCAAATTGTAGTCCTCCATCAAAATAGAATTTTTTGTATTGAAAATCACTATCCATTCTAAAATAGTTTACTGGAAAATCAGTTACAATTGAATCGTTTTTAGGGATGACATATCCTTCACCCCACATATGTGCCCACTCAGAGAATAATCCGGACATAGAAAAATTGACTTCTTCATATTCTGGATCATCTACTGTATTATTTTCGACATGTATTACTGTAATGTTTCCATCAGGTAATAATGCCACATAAGTTGCGTCACTAACTGCTGAAACTCCGCTTAATCCTACTAAAAAGACGGCTAATACACCGAATATCGATAGTTTAGTCTTTATCATATTTTTTGCACCTTTTTTAATTCTAATATATTAGAATTTGAAATTCATAATATTGAAATCTCTTTAAATAAATTATGATAAATATCTTAAATAACTCTATTTTAATCTATATCCCTTGATATAATCTCATTGCCAAAAAATTAGGTAAATTTTTTTCTTTTATTTCATTTGCTATTTTATCAATTTTATATTTAACTCTATAATTTTTTGCATCCCTCTTTTTTGTATCAATTATACTATATGAGGCATATGGATTTCCATCTCGAGGTTGGCCAACTGCACCTGGATTTATCGCAAGACCTTGATCTGATTTATAAGTATAGGGGATATGGTTGTGGCCTAAAATTAGGATATCACATGATATAAGCCATTTTTCAAATTTATCCTTTGTAAGCGAATTTAGATAAACATACTGATATAGTGGATCATCAGGTGATCCATGATACATATTTATCTTAAGCCCATCTATTTCAATTTTTAGTTGTGACTCTAAACTCTCTAAATATTTTTTTCTATCTTTATCAAGTACTTTTTCAGTCCATTTTATTGCTTTTTCAGCCACAGGATTAAACCAACTAGCAGTCTTAAGATGAAGCACACAATGGTCATGATTTCCTAAAATTACATATTTACATCTTTTTTTGACTAAATCAATACATTCATTAGGATTTGGTCCATATCCTACAATATCTCCTACACACAAAATAATATCTATATCTTTAAGTTTCTCTAAAACTACATTTAGAGCTTCTAAATTTGCATGAATATCAGATATAACTCCTATTTTCATTAATGTTAGATATTTTCAGAAAAAGATAAAAAACAAAAAACCAAACAAAATATTGAAAATGTAGACTTTTTGAAAATAAATAAAATATGGATAATGAATTAATAAAATAGAGATTTAATTTTTTAATATCCATTTTTTCTGATATTTTATATACATACCCAGCATAAACTACATAAGATATGGGCAAAAATAGAGAAAGGTAAGAAAAATTTTGGTTAATTCTAAAAAACATTGAAGTTAAGCTAAATCCAACTGGATCTCTTTGAATTGTGACATAAAAAAATCCATCAAATGCATCATTGAATCCATCAATAATTAAAAAAGGAAAATAAATTAGACAAATAGTTAATATAGACATTGAAAGATAGCCAAATACTAATTTAATGTTTTTTGTGTTTTTGTAGATAAAAACTAAGATAAAATAGATAAAAAGGGCTGGAAAATATTTGGTAGCTATACTTACTCCTAAAAAAATGGAAGAGGATATGTATTTATTTTGAGAAAGATTATATAAACTAAAAATAAAAAATGCAATACAGAGACTATCAAATTGGGTATGAACTACTACAAAGTAGGTAAATATTGGATTTGTGCCTATTAAAATCATTATACTGTATTTAAATTTTGGAAACATATTTTCACTTAATTTGTATATAGAATATAATAATATTATTTGTGAGGTAGATAGAGCCAATCTCATACAATAGATATCTTTTAGAGGCAAGATATAGAAAAGTGATGAAAAAAGTGGAAAAACAGGTGGGTAGGGATATTTATGAGAAGCAAAATCATAAAACCTACTATATAGATGTCCACTACTGATTAAATCTTTAGTTCCTTGATTTATTACCTTAAAGACATAGTTTTCTGAGAAAAATAATCCTGAGATAAAATAAAAAACAAAGAAAGCTAGTAGTATCAATTGATATTTTGGGTATTTGTATTTTAGACTAAAGGATCGTTTATAATAATATAAATAGTATATTAATATATTAATTAAAGATAAAATTAAAAATAAAGATATACTAATTTTAAGTAATTGAAAAATATCATTCTCCCAAGATACTTTATATTGGTGGTGGTAAGTTTCTGTTAGTGCTCCTGCTGTAGTTAAATTTATAAAAAATAGATAAAATTTTTTTAGGCCGACTTTTTGGAAGAAATAGATTATATGAATTGAGTAGATTAGACAGATTATGATACAAGCTAATATAAATTCGTCTAAAGTGAAATTTAGATTCATAATTTAATTTAGGATTTAAAAAATATTATACATTTTTGTTTGCAAACTTAAGGTTTTTATATGAGATAAAATTACATCTATTTAGGCTAGGAAAAAACAGTTTTAGAACAAGTTCTTAAT
>CAYQAE010000078.1:0-8388 GCA_964415445.1 uncultured archaeon
CATACCTGGATTTTTTTCACTTATCTCATCATAAAATCCTTTTAAAAAAGGATAGCCGCCATAGAAAAATATAATTGATGAAAAAGCAAAAAGTAGGGCTAAATCACCCCTAAATTCAAATTCATATCCTAAAAAATCTTGAATTAGAGGTGATAATATTAAAACTGGTATTGTAAAAATTAGTGATATCCAAAATCTTTTTTTGAAATCTTCAACCATATGTGCATGATGGCTACTGTGATCATGATGTTTTTCATGATCCATATTTTGATGTCCTTCCATTTCACTATGTTTATGATTATTATGATCCATTTTGATCAAAATTAGTAAATAAGTTTTAAACAAAAAAGTAAGTAAAAAACTTTTATTAGAAAAAGCTTTGTCTAAATTATCAAGTTTTTTGGAGTTGGATTATTTTGAGAAAATATGATTTAGTGGTAGTAGGTAGTGGTGTTGGGTTAAATGTCCTAAATTACGGTCTTAATTTTGGTTGGAGATGTGCTTTAGTTGAAAAAGATAAGATGGGAGGAACTTGTCTAACTAGAGGATGTATCCCTTCAAAAATTTTAATCTATCCTGCAGATAAAATCAGAGAAGCAGAACATTCTAAAAAAATAGGAATAAATTTCAAATTGGAAGGTTATAATTGGGATTTAATCTCAAAGAGAATGTTTTCACAAATTGATGAAAGCAAAGATATTGATCAAAGTCTTTCATCTGTTGATAATTTGGATGTTTATAAAGGAGAAGGTGAATTTAGTGGAAAATATAAAATGAAAGTAAAAATCGATGGCAATTATTCTGATGAATTTAAGTCAGATCGGTTTGTACTAGCTTCTGGAGGAAGAACATTTATACCTCCAATTGATGGACTAGATAAAGTCGATTATGTAACTAGCGAAACTTTTTTTGGTCAAAAATTTCCAAAAGAGCCATATAAAAGTTTGATAATTATAGGTGGTGGTGCAATAGGTTTAGAGTTTGCCCATTTATTTTCTGCTTTTGGTACAAAAGTAACATTAGTTGAGATGCTACATAGACTTGCAAATACAGAAGAGAAAGAAATTAGCGAGTTTTTAAAGATACAACTTCAAAAAAAGATGAATGTATATACCAATCATAAAGCTAAATCTGTCAAATTAAAAGATGGAAAAAAAGTAATTACTTTAGAAAATTTAGATAATGGAGAGGAAATTGAAATTGATGCTCAAGAAATATTTATATCTTCTGGTATTAGATCAAATGCAGATCTTTTGAAAGTTGAAAATACAAAAGTTGAGACAGACAAAAGAGGTTGGATTAAGACAAATCAATATCTTGAGACTACTCAGAAAAATATATGGGCAATAGGTGATGCAAATGGTCGATATCAATTTAGACATAAAGCAAATTATGATGCAGAAATTTTATCAAAAAATTTAGTTGCTAAATATGGTCAAAAAGTACCTGTTGATTATTCTTCAGTTCCTTGGTCAATATATACTTATCCGCAAGTTGGACATGTTGGTATGACTGAAAAAGAGGCAATAGATTCTGGACATGAAATTTATGTTGCCAAAAATAATTATTCATCTGTTGCAAAAGGGTTTGCTATGGGATATAGTAAAGAATCTAAAGAAGACGGATTTGTAAAATTAATTGTGGATAAGTCTATGAGAATATTAGGTGCACATGTTGTGGGACCTAATGCTGCAGTATTGGTACAACCTTTTGTTTATCTTATGAATGCGGGCTATACTTGTGCTGCGCCTCAAGAAAGACCGATAGAAAAAATCCCTAAAATGGAGAGACTATGTCCAGGTGGTGGATCCTTTTTACCGATTTACAAATCAATGGTAATTCATCCATCTTTAAATGAAGTTACAGCTTGGGCTTTGGGGTCACTGAGACCCATGAATATTAGTGGCCATAGCCACCATCATCATCATTAATTTTAATTTAAAAAAGTAAAAATTAGATCTTAAGATCTATTATATTTTTCCAAAGGCCATGGATATTACAGTAAGATTCTGCAATTAATATACCTGATTTTTCTGTCTTTAGAGAAAATAATCCTTTAGGTTCAGTATATACTGTACTGGTGTCTGGTCCTTTTACTGATGCTCCATGTGAATTAAATTCTACTTTTCCTACTTCATAAGGAAATTTTTCACCTTCAGGTAAAAAATACAAATTAATCCAACTTATATGATGTTCAGTTTTATTTGGATGGGCTATCTCTTTTCCTATACTTACTTTGATTGTGATTTCTTCTGCCTTTTTTGCATCTCCTTCAATTTCTATAACAGGTACATGTTTTTCTTTTTTCCAATCTGCACTTTGATACATCTCATTCATATCTACCATTTACTTTACCTCCTTTTTCATAACTTCAAGATCTTCTTCAAAAGCTTGAAGGTCTTCTTCATGTTCTAATTCATCTTTGAGAATTTCACCCACTATATAATAGGTTACAGGGTCTTTTGCTCTCAATTTATTGATCATTTTGTTATATACATCAATTGCACACTGTTCTCCTTTTATATTTTGGGCAAGTATTACATTTGTTATGGGGTCATTTGGGGCTTCATATCCACAATTAGTTTTTGTATACCACTGTTTTGGTTCTAAAATAGGTTCTCCGCCTAATTGTATTATTCGCTCTGTTAGCATATTTGCATGTTTTAATTCTTCTTCTGCATGTTCTTCTAATTCTTTTGTAACTGCTTCACGCATAGGACCTTTAATTACTTTTGCACCTATCCAATACTGATAATAAGCAAGCCATTCATCTGCTAATGCTTTATTTAGCATCTCAATTACTTCATCTACATCCATTTCAATTATTTCTTTTGCTTTTGTTCCCATAAATTTTGCCTCCAATTTATTTTTCTTAAAAATTTGTAAAATAAAAAATGCCAAAATCTGTTTTTATTTTTTTACTTTTTACTTATCAAAACAAATAGTGAAACTTTTATTAAATGGATTTTTTTAATAAATTGTATAATTTTTTCAAGACTTTAGGATGGAAATTAATGGTTTTAAAAGAGTTTAATGAAGACTTATCAATTGTTTTGGGTGGGGAAGCTGGACAAGGTATACAGACCGTTGAAAATATCTTTACAAGAATTTTGAAACATTCTGGATATAATGTCTTTTCAACTAAAGAATATATGTCACGTATCAGAGGTGGAACTAATACAACTGAAATAAGAGTTTCATCAAAGAGAATTTCATCTTATGTTGATAGAATTGATATTTTGCTTCCTTTAGATAAAAAAGTAATATCTCATCTTTCAGATAGAATATCTAAAGATACTATTATTTTGGGAGAGAAGAAGATTATTCAAACTGGAAAAAAAATTGAAAACATAGAATTCTCTATATTGGCAGAGGATGTTGGAAGTAAAGTTTACATCAATACCATTGCTGTAGGTCTACTTTGTGGTCTATTTAAGATTAATAAAGAAATTATTCATAAAATAATAGGTAATTTCTTTTCAAAAAAATCTGAAAAAGTAGTTGAGAAAAATATTGAAGCAATAGATAAGGGATATAATATAGGTTCTAATTTTGATATAATTATTAATATAGAAAAAAATGATAATATTTCAGATGAGCTTCTTCTAAAAGGCGTGGAAAGTATAGGTATGGGTGCTATCGCAGGTGGATGTAATTTTATATCATCCTATCCTATGTCACCATCAACCGGTATTTTGGTATATCTATCTGATAAATCCAAAGATTTTGATATTGTAGCAGAGCAAGCAGAAGATGAAATTGCAGCAATTAATATGGCATTAGGTGCGTGGTATGCTGGTGCAAAGGCTATGGTAACTACTTCTGGAGGTGGTTTTGCTCTAATGTGTGAAAGTATAAGCTTAGCTGCGATGTTAGAGTCACCTATTGTTATTCATCTTGCTCAACGTCCAGGCCCTGCAACTGGTCTACCTACAAGAACTGAGCAAGCAGATTTAGAACTTGCACTCTATGCAGGCCATGGTGAATCTCCTCGGATAATTTTAGCACCAGGTACTTTAGAAGAAGGATTTGAATTATCAAAAGAAGCTTTTAGATTATCAGATAAATTTCAAGTCCCTGTATTTATAATGACTGATCAATTTTTTATAGATTCTTTTTATAACATAGAAAAATTCGCTATATCAAATATAAAAGATGAAAATCATTTTATCAAGACTGATCGAGATTACAAAAGATACAAACTTACAAATTCAGGTATATCGCCTCGAGGTATTCCAAATTATGGTGATGGTTTAGTAGTTTTAGATAGTGATGAACATGATGAAGATGGGCATATTACTGAAGATCTTGATTTACGAGTGAAGATGGTTGATAAACGTTTAAATAAACATAGAGAAATTGAAAAAGAGATAATTAAACCAAAATTAATTGGTAGAGAAGATTATGATACTTTAGTAGTTAGTTGGGGGTCAAATTATGGTGTGGTTTGTGAAGCTCTAGATAAATTGGATCGAAAAGATGTTTCATTTCTTCATTTTTCTCAAGTTTATCCTTTGCATTCTGGTAGTGTAGATTATTTTAAAAAAGCTAAAAAAGTAATAATTGTGGAGAATAATGCTACTTCTCAGTTTTCTAAATTGATCAAAGTTTATCTCAATTTTGATATCAAAAATAAGATACTCAAATATAATGGACTTCCATTTAGTGTTGAAGAGATTTATAATAAACTAAAGGAGGAGATATAATTTGAGTGAATATGATATGAGCGATATAGATATTGCATGGTGTCCTGGGTGTGGTAATTTTGGTATTTTGAGGATAATTAAGTCAATTTTATCTGATTTAAATATTGATCCAAAAGAGCTAGTATTAGTTTCTGGTATTGGTCAAGCTGCAAAAACACCTCATTATTTTAAAACTAATTTATTTAATGGACTTCATGGTAGGGCCCTATCTCCTGCTACAGGTATAAAGTCATCCAATCCTAAATTAACAGTTATTGCAGAAAGCGGAGACGGTGATATGTATGGAGAAGGTGGAAATCATTTTATCCATACAATACGTAGAAATCCTGATATAACTAATATCGTTCACAATAATATGGTCTATGGTTTAACTAAAGGCCAAGCGTCTCCAACTTCTCAAAGGGGCTTTGTAACTCCAGTACAAACTACTGGTGTATTTACAGAACCTTTTAATCCGCTAGCTGTAGCAATATCACTTAATGCATCTTTTGTTGCTCGTGCATACATGCAAGATATTGATGAGACAAAAGAGATTCTAAAGAAAGCAATTAAGCATAAAGGCTATGCTTTAGTTGATTTATTTCAACCTTGTGTATCTTTTAACAAAGTTAATACATATAGCTGGTTTAAGGAACACACTTATTATTTAGATGATTCTCACGATCCAAAAGATAGACAAAAAGCATTTGAAAAAGCAACAGAGTTAGATAAATTTCCATTAGGTATATTCTATATTAATGAGAAGAAGACATTTGAACAAAATTTATCTACATACAAAGAGAACAAATCTGCACTTTATGGGAGAAAAATAGATAAGAACAAACTAAAATCTCTAATTCAAAGTAAGACTCAAATTTAGGTGACTCTAAATTAAAAAATCAAAAAATAAATATTCTTAAATTTCAATTACTAAAGAAGGACCTTATATTGTACGTGATCTTAAAGATTTCAAAACAGAAGACGGGAAAAAACTAAAGATAATCCTTTTTGTAATGGAAGTCATTATCATACCAATTTTAACAAAGATGGTGAAATAAAAGATCCTTTTGAAAAATAGGTTATTATTTTCAAAATTTATCCAATAGCTCGGGGGATCAAATGAGTTTGAGGTCATTTTTCATTAATAGTAGTTAAGACATCTTTACAACGAACTACTTTTACATCCTTCTCCTTTTCAAAAAGGTCTTCGTCACCAGTGACTATTGTTGATTTTGATTTCTTTGAAGCAACAATTATATGAATATCTTTCTTATCTCTATTTTGAGACTCGAATTTTTTAAAATCTTCTGCTTGAAGATTAATAACCTCATTTAATGACTCTAAAATATATGATATTGCTAACTCTGAATCTGTTTGCTTGAAATTGAATTTTTTCAAAAGAACATCTTGAAATTCTTGTAGAATATAGTTAGAAGCAAGTAATTGAATTTCTTTTTTACGACCTATTTGTAGTATTTTTCTCTCGTTCCCATTAAAAAGTAAACCAGATATCAAGATATTTGTGTCTATTAAATATTTCACAATTAACAGCTCTAGCTATGTCGAATTTCCTTAATTGCTTCCATCACTTTTTTTGTTGTTATCTTTTTATCAGAAGCCAATCTTTCGAAGTAATTTTCGATATTTTCGATACTAGATCCCATTTTTTTGATTACTAAAACAGCACCTAACTCTTCAATTGTAACATAATCCTTATCTGTTAATCTAAGACTCTTTCTTGCTTCTTTAGGTATTGTTATTTGACCTGCTTTTGTAACTTTTGAAACAAATGAATGCATATTATCACCAATAATATATTGGTGCCAATACTATTTAAACTTTCCTTAAGTTTTTTCTTATCAGATTTTTCAATATATTTAGTTGAACCCAAACTCGCTTTTTCTAACGTTTTTTACCACGAAAATCAATAAAAGTTTTATGAATTTTATTTAGCAAATGAAGTAGTCTTCATTTGTATAAAGAACAGCCCAAATCCAATAGATCGGGGGTTCAAATAATTTTATCAAAATATTATTTAGTCTCTTTCTCAATCTTACTTAAGGATGCTCCACTTAATACTGAATTTGGTTTATCTTTAGTTATATCTTTTGATTCTGAATTATCATCTCTTTTTTTAATAAGAAGCCATTTTTTATCTTTTCCCTTCCCAAATTTAGTTATTGCAAATCCACCTTTTAGTTTTTCACCATCTAATTTGACTATAATGTGTCCATCTTCAAATGATTTTTCCATCTCAATTAATTTTCCATTTTTTTCATTGATATTTTTATATGTCCCAATATCCCAAACCATTACCACTCCAGCTCCATAATTTCCTTCAGGAATTATGCCTTCAAAATCAGCATAATCTATTGGATGATCTTCAGTCAAAATTGCCAATCTTTTATCTTTTGGATTCAAAGAAGGTCCCTTTGGTACTGCCCATGATTTTAGGACTCCATTTATTTCTATTCTAAGATCATAATGTAAATGTGAAGATTCATGTTTTTGGACTGCAAAAATAGATTTATCTCCTTTTTTTCCGACATGAGGTTTTGGTTCTGTAGTTTTTTCAAAATCACGCTTTTTTGAATATTCTTTTAATTTATAATCCATAATATCTTCACTATTATTCTAGTTTCTTTAGAGAAGCTTCAATGAATGCAGGAATATCTCCAGGATTTCTGCTTGAAACTAAATTTTTATCTATAACTACTTCTTTATCTATAAATTTTGCACCTGCATTTTTTATATCTTGAATTATAGATTTATAACCAGTAATTTTTCTACCTTCTAAAACTTGTGCAGTAATTAATAATTGAGGTCCGTGGCATATCATAAATACAAATTTTCCACTTTCAATAAAATCTTTGACAAATTTAACAGCATTTTCATGTATTCTTAATTTATCTGGGGAATATCCTCCAGGTATAAGTAGGGCATCATAATTATCTACTTTTGCGTTATCTATTGATTCATCTATAATTACAGTAGTTCCTTTACTTTTTCCTATAATTTTTGATCCTTTTTCAACTCCAATATGAGTTATTTTATGACCTTCTCTTTCAAAAGCATTTTTTGGGTCTGTGTATTCTACATCTTCAAATTTATCGGTTATAATTATAGCAATTTCAACCATATTAACACTTCCTATATTCTATTCGTTTTTCATCATTTCTTATATATTCTTTTTTTCTTTTGTTGCTCAAAAAACAAAAAAATTTCTTCTATTTATCTTAAGGGGTAAATTGTTATAAAGACCTTAAACTTTATTCTCTTAAAAATAAATATTCAAAAACATGGAAATAAAATGCCAGAATTACCTGAAGTAGAAAGTATTCGAAAATATTGCCAAGATAATATTTTAGATAAAGAAATACAAAATGTAGAGGTAGAAAATTCTCGAGTAGTTCAGGAACCAAAAAATAAGTAATTGTTTAGCTTGATAAACATAATTCTTTTCTTAGTAATTTTTCCAATTCATCGAACATGTTAAGTCCTTTTAATTTCCATGTTGCAAGTAATGATGCTATATATTGATAATTTTTAGACCCTTCTTTTGAACGAAATGTTCCTATTATTTTTCGAATAATTACATTTTCTCGTATCGCTTGCTCACCTAAATTATTTGTAGGTTCCATTCCGGGATAAAGTAAGCATGTATACCATTTCCCTAATCCATTTCGAATATATGTTATAGGTT